>NZ_JAFUHT010000033.1 GCF_017468685.1 Methanobrevibacter sp. | reverse complement strand
GCTAATTCATCGTCAATAGCACCAGGTGCGTCAGCAACTTCGGATGCTAATGCTAACATTTTAGCTTGTGCTAAACCAATGATTGGTTCTGAAGTTTCAGAAGTCATTATTGCTGCTTCTACACCGACATTAATAGCTCTGGTGTATGCAAGAGTAATGATAGTGGAAATAGTTTCATCAGTAGGGATAGCTGCGTTTACAGATAAGTTGAATGCATTTCTGAATGCATTTTGTACGTCAGCTAATGTTTGTTCTTCATCGATTGCGAGTACGTCAGAAGTATAAATGGATCCTTCTTCATATACTGCTTTTAAATCAATTCCTACTTCCATCGGATTAATATCCATTCTTGATAAAGTTGCTGCTACTTGTTTGGATACTTCCTCACCAGCTTTTACAACAACAGTTTCTTTTTGAACGCAAATTTTTCCTTTGTCGATTTTTGCAGGAATTCCGACTTGTTGCAATTCACCTAAAAATGGACCAGGTTCAAATCCAGTATCCCCTTCAGGTACAATAATATCGTCAGTAGCAATAGATCCTGGTTTTGCAGGAGCTGAAGTTTTGCTGTCTTCTAATATTTTGTATAATTTGAAAGGATTCATTTCGGTTGCAATAATTGCAACTTGACCATCCATATGTTCAGATAAATCAACAATGTTGGTTTTTTCAGCATTGCAATCTTCAAAAGCTAAATCAATGAGGTTTTTCTTGGACATTCTGATTACAGCATTTCCAGTGAGAGATTTTCTCATTTCTTGGAGCTGTTTTGCAGGAATGTTCATTAAATCGACAATACCGATAACATCGTATTCGTCAATAATACCTTTTAGCTCTTTAACTTCTTCCTTTTTCCATTCAGCAACATGAGCCATTAGATCACCCTCACTACTGGTCCCATAGTTGTTTTTATAAACATGGACTTAATTTGACTTCTTCCTTTTTCTAAATTGCGGTCTAAGACTGTAAGAACAGTTTCCACATTTTCAGCTATATCCTCGTCTGACATGTCTTGGCTTCCAACAACAATTTGAATAGAAGGTTGTTGTTTTACACCAACTTTGACAGTACTTTGTAATCTTTCTAAAAGAGGATCTAATTTGATACTTGCAGGCACTGGTTTTGGCATTTTTCCACGTGGACCTAAAACTGGACCGAGGAATCTACCAACGAGTGGCATCATATCAGCTTGAGCTACTAAGAAATCAACAGAGTTAGCCATTTTTTTAGCGGATTTTCTGTCTTTTCCGAACTCTTCTAAATCCTGTTTGTTGATTACAGTGTCAAGACCAGCATCTTTAGCTTGAACAATGAGTTCCCCATCAGCAATGAATCCGATTGTAACATCTTTGCCACGGCCGTTAGGAAGAGTAACTTCCTCATTAAACCTATTTTCTGGCTTTTTGACATCTAAGTCACGGATATTAATAATAATATCTACGGACTCAGTGAAGTTTCTCGGCTTAGATTGTTCTTTTGCCTCCTTCACCGCGTTAATTACATCTTGTGTCATTATTCATCCCCCATGAACATTTAATGTTCATTGGATATTTTTTTGGTTTCATGAGAATCATTACAAGAAAAAAATTCTTAAACGATTGCATGAATTAAAAACAGTATATCAATTATAATTAAATTATAACATCATATACACTGTATTTATTAACTTAATTTAAATTTTAACTTGACAATATCTATTCATTTAAAATATCGTCATAAACTCCAGCATCAACATCTTTTTGTGCTTCTCTTGGGTCTTTACCGTCAACAGATAATCCCATACTTACACAGGTTCCCATAACTTCTTTGATTCCTGCTTTGTAATCATTTGCAAGTAATGAATCAAATTTCATTCTTGTGATTTTTAAAGCGGTTTCAATTGGTAAGTCATTTACAATATCTAAACCTGGTTCATGAGAAGCTTTTTCGATGCCTAATTCTTCCATGATAAGAGCAGTTGTTGGTGGAGTACCAATTTCAATTTCAAATTCTTTGGTGTCTCTATCAACACTGATAATTACAGGCACTTTCATTCCCGCAAAGTCAGCACTTTTTTTGTTGATTTCTTCAACCACTTGCATCATGTTAATACCGAGAGGTCCTAAAGCAGGTCCTAATGGTGGGCCTGGAGTAGCTGTTCCACCTTCGATAAGAACTTCGACTGTATCTTTAGCCATCAGTCAGCCTCCTTTTGAATTATTCTAATTTGATCAGCTTTAACAGTAACCGGAATTGGTACTGCAGCTTCTATTAACTCAAGAACGACTTCTTCACGTG
>NZ_JAFUHT010000032.1 GCF_017468685.1 Methanobrevibacter sp. | reverse complement strand
TTTTTTCCTGATTTTTATGTTGGTTTGTAGTTGATGTTGAATTTTCTTTGTTTTTTCTTGTTTCTGGTTGTTGTTGGATTTTTGACATTTTTGTTTGGCGATTGTGTGCAGGAATCTATTAGTTTTTTCGTGTATTTTCTGATTATTTCTTTTGTGGGATTTAGAATCATTATGGGGAGGTATTTTTTGAGTTTTCGTATTAGGTGTGCTTGATTGACTTTGTATTCCTGTTTTATTCCTTTTTGTCTTTTTGTTCGGTTGATTAATAGGTTAAAGTATATTCTGTAGTATTGGAAGATGTTGTATTTGAGGAATTTGGAATATATGTCTTGTTTGATGGTAATTTTTCTTTTTCCTGTGTAATTTTCTATGTTTAGTCTGTTTTTCATTGTATTGTAGTTGGTTTCGATTCCCCAGCGTAGATTGTAGAGTTTTTGGAAATCTTCGATTGTGAAGTTTTTATCCAGTATATTCGTTAGTAATGATTCTGTTGTTCCGTTTTCTAGTGTTATTGTTAGTATTCTTAAATTTAAGTGTTTTATTTTGCTGTATTTTTCTTTTAGGGTTTTATTGTGGAATTTTTTGAGTCTGTCTTTTGTGATTTCTAATTGTATTTCTGAGTCGTTTTCTGTTATTTTGTATCTGTCGTCGATATAGTTTCTATCTTTTAATCTGACGATAAAATAACTATTCATGGACATTATATTGGCGTATAGTTCCATTGCGTTGTATCCTCTGTCAAAAATGAAAATTGATTTTTCGGGTGTGATTAAATCTTGGATATTTTCTATGTTTTTGTGCATTAGTGGTAATTCGGCCTGTTTGTAGTTACCTATGATTCCATCGAGTATAAATCCATTTAATAAGTCCATTATTGATGAAAATTTGGCTTGAGCTGGTTTTCTGTATTTTTCTGTGTCTTTGATTTGGAATTCCTTTCGAACTTCTTCAAAATCTGGAATTTCAAAATCAGATCCATCACCACCAAACAATCTAAATCCTTTATAGGTCTTAAAAAAGTCGTAATTTTTGTGATAATTTATTTCAAGCAGATATTGTTTGCTTATTTCTTTAAATACGATTGGATGGATATATGTTCGTTGTTTGGAAAATGCTTGTCTTGTTATTTGTTGGATATCTGTTGTGAAATTGTCTTCGACGAAGTCTTCAAGATCTGCCTGATTGGAGGTTCCTTTGTTAAAACAAAGGAAAGTCACATAATCCTTAAATGAAAATTTACTGTTTCTTGTAAATTTATTTTCTCCAATAACATATTTATCAATAGGTTTTACAATATTTTCAAACGTATTTTTAATATAGTAAAACATAAAGCATCACAACACTATATTGGGAAGAAATAACATTAAATCGATGTTTTTTCTGTTTTTCAAAGATTTAACAACAAGTTTCTTAAATTCTATTTTTTGGATGAAAATAGAAAAGTTAATTAGTTTCTTTCCCCAATATAGTACTGAGGGTTTGTTATTTTTTTGCATAATATATAATATTCCCTCAATCCTTAATAAAACTTTGTATTACTCTCAAAATCTATTTTTAAAGCATAAATACTTTTAATAAAAAGTATACTTACATGAATATCAACCATTTAAAAATTAAAGAAATTTTCACCACCACCAAGTAAAATGAATAGCGTAGCAATTAAATTAGTTTAGAACTATACTGCTTGCAGAATAATAAAAGACAAATAACTATTTAAACAAACAACAACAAATAATAAAATATTATTTTTAAAAAATAACAAAGATACACACTATATATTATCAATAAAGTAATAATATACTAATAAAAAGAAAAATAAGAATTTTTAGAAAAAATTAAGTTGACGACATTGATAAATTTTAAATATATTGCAGACATAATAATTAGTATGCAATAATAATTAATGGAGATTTGTGATTATTGTTGTAAAAATGTATTTAATCGAATTTTAAATTCCGATTAATTTAAATAATATATTTTCGATTTATTGGGTTAAATCAATTTTAAATAAATATAAAAGTCAAATGTTCAGAATGAATTTGAACTGGCAATGGGTGGTATTTACGGATTTAGTGTTATTATAATGGATAAATCTAATTTTATAGTTTTATTTTGTTTTAATTAGCATGATGACAATTGGAAATATTATTTATTATTAGCTTGAATTAACTGGAATAAATTTAATGTATATTATTAAATTATTTGTTTGATCAGTTTATATTTTGATTTGACTCTCGAGAGAGGGAAAAAATGAAATACAATAAACTATTTAAAATTCTGTTATTAGTTAGTATATTAATAGTATGTTTGACTGCTGTTTCAGCTGCAGAAGACATTAATGCTTCTATGGTTAAAACAGATGATAGTAATATGGTGGTTGAAAATAATGGTGTTTCTGACACTTTAAAATCAGCGAATGATGATGATGTTTTGAGTGATGGAAACGCCTGGTATGTAAAAAATGGTGCAACAGGAGGAGACGGTTCTGAATCCAAACCTTTTGGAAATTTGAAATCTGTAATTAATAATGCCAATTATAAGGAAAATGATGTTATTTATATAATGGAGGGCACCTACACCGGTTCAAGTAATTATGGTATTTCTTTAAAAGAAAATACTACTGTAATGGCTTATAATGATGCAAAACCTATATTTGATGCAAAAAATATAAAATCAGTATTTGTGTTATCTAATAATGGTATAACAATTAAAGGATTAACATTAATTAATGGTGGAGGTTCAGTCATTAAAACTACAGACGGTAAAGATGCATATTGTGGTGGAGCAATTGTAAACTCTGGAGATAATCTGTTGGTTGAGGATTGCATTATTAAAAATAATGACCCAGTATCATATGGTGGAGGTATTTATTCTAAAGGTAAAAATACACAAATAAAATACAATACCTTTGAAGGATGTGATGCAGGTTATGGTGGTGCAATTGCAATTGACGGACCTTACGCTAAAATAATAAACAATACATTTAATAATAATCGGGGTACTCAGGGTGCAGCAGTAAATATTTATAATTATGGTTATGCAAGCATTGTGAATAATTCATTTTCAAAAAACAGTGCAAACAAAGGACATGGAGGTGCAATTTGTGCACGTGCGGGCAGTAACTATATTGCAAACAACACATTTGAAAGAAATACGGCAAAAAGTTATGGTGGAGCAATAATTACTGTAAATCCGAACAATGTAATAGATAATTGTACATTCATATCTAATCAGATATTTAATGCTAATTCAAATACAAATTGGGGAGGAGCGATTTATTCTCAGGGTGCAAATACTCAAATTCTTAATTCAAAATTCTATGATAATGCAGTTAGAGATAATGGTGGAGCAATTTATGTAAGAAATAATGATAATTTAATACAGAATTGTACATTTGATAAAAATTGGGCTGCAAGAGGTGGAGCAATTTATATTGCTCAGGTTGTTTCAAACCACAATATAACAAATACCACCATCAACAACTGTACATTCAATGAAAATGGAGTAATCGAAGAGCAGGATGGTGAACCTAACTTAGGTACAAAAGGTGGAGCAATCTATTCATGGGGAATAGATACTCATGTATATAACTCCGATTTCAATAATAATAAAGCTATGATTGGGGGAGCAATATTATATGAAAGAGGTCATAATTAATTGGAGAATAATACTTTCACAGGCAATAAAGCTTACAGATATGGTGGAGGTGCTATTTCAAGTACTCGATTTGGAGATACTATAAATAATTGTACATTTACAGATAATTTTGCTCAAGGATATGGTGGTGCTGTGAGTGCTGATTATCCAACAATTACAAATTCAACATTTATAAATAATCATGCAAATCATGGTGGTGCAATTTGTACTATAATTGCAGATGTTTCAGATTCAAAATTTTATGAAAACTCTGCAGATGATAATTGGGTTGTACTTGCAGCTACAAAATTAATTGAATCAAATAATATTCATCCGGGTCAAGTAGCATTATCAATGAATCATACAACTTATTTAACAATGGATTATGACGTTGAAAATGAAATTGCGATTATGCCGGGATATTATGCATATTGTATGGAGGAGTATGCTGATTATCCTCAATATGGAGTATTATGGGAAAATTTAAGATATGCTCAAAATTCATTAAGTGAAGAACGTGTTGGAGAATATCTCAAGATTTTAATACTTAAATATTGGAATGATGAAACACAGCATGGAAATCTTCAAAAATTAGTGAATATGTTCACTGATCATGAATTTAAAAGCAGCGATAATGAAATTGTTCAAGAAATAATGTCATTATACGACTCCGGCTATAGGGTACCTACAGTTAATGCATTAAGAGTTTATGATAATGGAACTGTAGCAATATTTAATTTCAAAGAAATTATCACTCCATCTGGAACTCAGAATGTATTTGCATTTAATATAACCTATAATCCTAATTTAACAGTTAAAAAAGAAGTAATTACAAATCCTGTAATTAATGGCAAACAAGTTGAATTCAATATCACTGTTAAAAATGAGGGTAAATGTAATTTAACTTATGCCTGGATTAATGAAACAAGCTTCTCAAACGGTTTGATTTACAGTTCATTTAATTCAAAATTTAATTGGACCTATGATAAACAGGCAAAAATATGGACGTTAAATGATACATTAACTCCAAACGCTACAGCGAATATCATTTTAATATTCAATGTAACAAAAGCTGGAGAAATGAATAACACTGTAAGTGTCGGAATTGGTAATTATACATTTAAAAATGATACTGTTAAATTTACAGTATATGCACCTAAATTAGCTGTTGAAAAATTAACATTAACTAAATTTGTTTATATTGGTAATCAGACAGTATTTACAATAATCATAAAAAATACAGGGGATTATGATTTAAAAGATGTATTTGTGGTTGAAAAATCATATGATGGTTTAAAATATAATAGTTACAATGGTGAGAAATGGATAAAACAAGGTGATAAATACATTTATAATGATGTATTGGCTAAAGGGAAATCCGCTAGTTTCAACATTACCTTTGATACAGTCAAAGCGGGCAATTTTACAAATATTGTAATAGCAGGTTCAAATATAACTGAAAATCAAACTGCTAATAATACAACTACAGTATATAAACCTGGTTTGAAAGTTGAAAAAATCACATTAACTCAAAACGTTAAAATTGGAAGTTTAACATCCTTTAAAATAATTGTAACAAATACTGGGGATTGTAAACTGGGCAGTATTTTTGTTTATGAAAAATATGATCAGGGATTAATATATTACGAATTCACTGGTGATAAATGGTCCAAAAAAGGAGACATATTTAAATACTCAGGTGAATTAAACCCAGGTGAATCTGCTTCATTTACAGTATTTTTCAATACAACTCGTGTAGGTGAATTTACAAATTCAGTAATTGCAGGTTCAAATGTAACTAATAATGAAACAACACAAAACAATACTGTAGTCCTCGAAAATCACACAAATCCATTAAATAAGAGTAATAACACAATATTAAATAAAAGTAGTAAAAACACAATATTAAATAAAAGTGAAATTCCTAAAAAAGAAATAAAAACTAACATTAAAAATGCAACAGGTAATCCTTTAATGGCATTGTTTGCAGTATTTTTAATAGTTGGTGGATTTGGAATTAGGAAACGCAAATAAACTGGAAGTTTTTAACTTCCAATTTTTCTTTTTTTTATAGTAACTTATAAATAATCAGAATTCATTAATTAACAATGGAGATTGATTATTATGAAAATTTTAGCATTACAGGCAAGCCCTAGAAAAAAGGGCAATACTAATCGTGTTTTGGATGAGATGATTAAGGGAGCTGAAGATAACGGTCATGAAGTTAAGAAATATTTCTTACAAGGGTTGGATATTAATCCCTGTAGCGGTTGTGAAATCTGTGCAAAAGGCAAAGACTGCAGATTCAATGATGATGGTGCTGAAATCATTGACCAATTGGCAGAAGGCGCTGGTGTTATTTTAGCTTCACCAATATACTTTGGTCAGATGACTGCACAGGCAAAAACAATTATTGATAGGTTTTATTCTATTTTTAAC
>NZ_JAFUHT010000031.1 GCF_017468685.1 Methanobrevibacter sp. | reverse complement strand
TAACAATGACTTTTCAGGAAACCGTGTAATCACAATATTCGAGTATGGTCTGGAGCATCAAAGTGATGAGGTTGACGGCGGTGATCCGTTTGTATATGTTCCGCCTGAAAACGTAAACGGCAGAACCAATGTAATCAACGGCAGTGGAATTGCTCCTCAAAGGCCAGGGTTCCCTGGTGGCAATCCTTTGCTTCCGGGAAACAATGGCGGTGGCTCAATAAACACCGGGGGCAATAGTCCTGGTGGTTTCCACAGTCCGGATGCGGCTGATGGTGACAATGGATATAACGGTTTTCCGGATTTGAGCGGTGACAATGGTGAGAGCCTGTCACGTAAAAGCAATCATGGGGGTAATGTCAAGACTGTGAATTCATTCAACAACGAGGGTAGTGCCGATAATTCTTATAATAATCTTGTGGCAACATCAAATTCTACTTCTAGTGATGCTCCGAGTGTTGATGGTGTGACTGTCAGTGGCAGGTCATCAAGTTCCGCTTCTTCAGCCGGTGGGGCCGGAAGCAGCGGAGCACAGGATTCAAGCAAGGCTTATGAGATTACCAAAAACATTGTTGAAAGCGGCCCAGAGGATATTTTGAAGTTCATCGCACTTGCGGTGGTGTGTGAGATATTGCTGGTTGTCGGATACAGACGAAAGGAAAATGAAGACATTATTGATTAGCCATTTAATTGGCTGGTCTCTTTTTTTTTAATTTTATTGGTCTGCCTATCTATTTTAAATCATTGAATAATCGTTGCAACGATTGATTAAAAGACTACTTTTTTTATAAACCCTTGTTTTTATTGATTGCCTTTTTGTTATTGCGGAAGTGTTTTTCAAATTCATCATTTCCATTTGTGTTGATATGTGATTTCATTGAAACTTGAAAATCAATATTGATGATGCCTCTTATGAACCCCTGTTAAAACTCGATTATTGAATGATTCCTATTGGGGGACACAAAAATGGTCAACATTGGACTCATTAAAATTAAAGTAATACTTTTATTTTACCAGGTATTAAAAAATGGCTTTAAGTAGGGTGGTATAGAATAATTCCCGCACAAGGCATCGTTTAGATGTCCTTGCTTATTTTTTCTTTTTTTATTATAATTATTTGTTATTTTATAATTATATAATTTTTATTCATATTCATAATAATTAAATACTTTTTAGTTTAATATTCAGTATTTAAAGTATTTACAGATGGTTTTATTTACTTTTTCTGTTTTACTGTGTAGGGTGGTATCTATTGGTTCATCGTGTTTTTTTTAGAGTGATGGTTTGGGTGTTTTTTTGACTATTGGATGATTTTAACTTTTTTTAAATTATTTAACTGTTTGTTTGTAGTGATATTCTGGAATAATTAATCCATTGTCATGAGTGTGTAAATTTGCTTTTACTTTAAAATATTGTTGTGAACGTGTAAAATTGCTTTAAATTAACAGTATTGCTTTTATTTTAATCAAAAACTATATAAAGTTTTAAAATAAATATTATGGTGAGTATTAGTTCATAATAAATTAAAAGGAGGAAAAATTATGGATGAAAAATATGCTATCAAATTATTTGAAGAATATGAAATAAGAACTAAATGGGATCCGGAAATAGAAGATTACTACTATTCAGTAATAGATGTCATAGCAGTTCTTAGTGGAAGTAAAAATCCTAGAAGGTATTGGTCTGACTTGAAAAGAAAACTAAAAAAAGAAGGAAGTCAGTTGTACGAAAATATCGTACAACTCAAAATGAAATCAGCTGACAATAAATTTTATAAAACTGATGCTGCAACAACCAAACAACTATTAAGGATAGTTCAATCAGTTCCATCACCTAAAGCCGAACCATTCAAACAATGGTTGGCTCAAGTGGGTAAGGAAAGGCTTGAAGAGGTGGCTGACCCTGAAATTGCAATGTTAAGAGCAGTTGACACTTACCGCAGGAAAGGTTATTCTGAAGAATGGATTACTCAAAGGATGAGGAGCATTGAAACCCGAAAGGATTTGACTGCTGAATGGGATAGGGTTGGTGTTGAACCCGGAGTTGAATATGCAATATTAACTGATGATATCTCAAAGGCATGGTCTGGAATGTCAACAAAAGAATACAAGCAGTATAAGGGCCTTAAAAAGGAAGGTTTAAGAGACAATATGACCAATATGGAGCTAATTTTAAACATGCTGGCCGAAGCCTCAACAACAGAAATCAGCAAGGTTGAAAATCCCGATGGTTTTAAAGAAAGCAGGGATGTTGCTAAACGTGGTGGAAATATTGCCGGTAATGCTCGAAGAGAACTTGAATCTGCAACCGGTCGCAAAGTAGTCAGCAAAAGGAATTCAAAAACTCCAGAGTTGCTTGATGAAACTTCAGATAACTGAAGTTTCTAAAAACTCTTATTGTGTGATTTGATGATTGAAAGAAAAATTGAAATTTCCCTAAGAACATATGAAAATCTATGTGAAATGACTCCAAAAGATAACTCCTTTGATTATACTATCAATTTTCTGATAAATTATTATCTTGATAATGAAGAATTTAGTGATGAAGATGCCGAATACTACAATCGCCAGATTAAAAAATTTTAAAAGGGCAACTATGAATATGTGTCTAGGGTATGTCTGAAAGATTTAAAAAAGGTTGATTTTTCCAGATAGGCAGTTTATGTTCTAAAATATTTGATTGTTGGTTATTTATTAATTTTTTAAAAGTAGGGTGGTTCCACTTGTTTCCCGCACAAGGAATCGTATAGATTTCCTTGTTTATTTTTTCTTTTTTTAGGGCATTAAATTCTTATTTTATGCATTAATTCTATTAAAATATTTTCACATGGTTTTAATTAGTGTATGAGGAACTGGCTACAAATTGTAACCGTTTGAATAATTTATAATTGATTGATTAACCTTACGAAAATATCCTAAAGTTGAAACTTTAGTTAGTTGTTTTGTAAACTTTTGCTGTTTTTCTATGTTATTGTATGGTTTAATTTAGAAGTGGTGATATATTGTTGACAGTAATAGATATTGCTAAATGGAATAGATGTGATGTAATGTCCGAAAATATCGGACAGTTAAGACCGAAAAAAATTGATGAATCAGTTTTCTTATGCAAGTTTTTAATCCTGTTGTTGATGATGTAATTTTTCAATTCTGATTTCAGGATGTTTAACAAGTAGTGTATTTCCATGATAAATTTCCATAAATATCATGCTCCGTTTCAAAACTTATATGCTCTTATTGTTTTTAATAATTAATAACTTTTTAGATAATTATTTTGAAAGTGATGAGATTACACTTTTTATATTATTGTGGTTCTTCATTATTTCAGTACATTGAATCCTTTGGATTTTTCTAGCTTATAAATGATAATTAATTGAAAACAACATTTTAGGTTTAATGGAAATTTTTTAACAGAATTTATTTTTTTCAAAGTAGGGGGTCTCCATGTGTTTCCCGCACAAAGCATCTTATGATTTTGTTTTATTTCTTTTTAGGAGTTTTTAAATCTATTTTTTTTAATAATTATTCTTTCTTTCACCATTCATTAATGGATTATATTTCAGTATCGTTATAATTTCCAAACGGCAATTATGAATGATTTATGTTACATTTTACTCATTTTTCAATAACTTTATATATCAATAACTATATAATTATTAATCGGAAGGAAGCTTCCTTCCGACTATGTATTTAATTAAATTCATCAAGTCAAAAATGGTTTTTCCATTTTCCATATTATTCAACAAAATGGATAATATACAAAGAAATGAAGTGAAAAAATGTCAACCGAAGATAAAAAATTAGATCAGATAATTAAAACAATCGACGCAAATGATATAAAATTTTTGAAACTACAATTCTCAGATATACATGGATTGCCTAAAAGCATGGCTGTACCACTTAAAAAAGCAGATGACGTTGAAGATATAGTAAAAGACGGATTGCTGTTTGACGGTTCATCCGTTGCAGGACTTGCTTCAATCAATGACAGTGACCTTCTTGCAAAACCTGACATCAACACTTTCTCAACAATTCCATGGAGACCTGAATCAAAAGGAACCAGTAGATTCATATGTGATATTTTCACTACAGAAGGAAAACCATATGATGGAGACCCAAGGGGAGTACTTAAAAAATCATTGAAATTGGCTGAAGAAAGGGGATACCAATTCAACATGGGTCCCGAACCGGAATTTTTCATTATCAAAAAAGATGAACATGGAAACTACGTCCCGGCTGATGAAGCAGAATACTTTGATGTGGAACCATTGGATCAGGGAACAGACATCAGAAGAGAAATTGTACTGGGTCTGGAAAAACTCGATTTCGATGTCGAAGTAAGCCACCACGAAGTGGCAGCAGGACAGCATGAAGTTGATTTCAAATATGCAGACGCTTTAAAAACAGCTGATGCAGTAATAACATTTAAGGAAGCTGTAAAAGCAGTTGTCAATAATTTAGGATTTAAAGCAACATTCATGCCAAAACCGTTCCTCGGAATCAACGGTAGCGGAATGCACTGTAATCAGAGCCTATTCAAAGATGGTGAAAACATCTTCTATGACCCTGACACTGAAACCCAGATTTCACAGGAAGCATTATACTTCATTGGAGGATTGCTAAAACACGCACCGGCTTTATCTTCAATCCTATCTCCGACTGTCAACTCATACAAACGTTTGGTACCGGGATATGAGGCACCATGCTACATTGCTTACGGATTTAAAAACAGATCCACTTTACTAAGAATTCCAGCATCCCGTGGATTAGGTACAAGAATCGAATGCAGATCCGCAGACCCATCATGTAACCCATACCTTGCATTTGCAGTATTGCTTGAAGCAGGTTTGGATGGTATGGACAATAAAATCGATCCGGGTGAACCAACTGAAGAAAACCTCTTTGCATTTTCTGAAGATGAAATTGCAGAAAAAGGAATCAACAGCTTGCCAACAAGTCTATGGGAAGCATACCATGCATTGGAGGAAGATGAAATGGTTAAAAACGCTCTTGGAGAAAAAGTGTTCAATCAATTCTACAGCATCAAAAGAGCGGAATGGGATGCATACAGAATACAGGTATTCGATTATGAAAGAGATGAATACCTAGACGTGTAAAAGAATTTCATTATCAAATTGGCGGTCAATGCACTGCCAATACATTAAAATTTTTTTTCGGAATTGTTAATTTAAGGCATATTGTAAATTTAGGATTACTTACTTATTAGGCATATGTGAATTAAAGCCATGAATTTTTTCAGGTTTTAATTAACTTGTCTATTTCGCCGATTATTTTATTTTGGAGGTAAAAAAATGTGTGGAATAGCAGGTGTAATATACAAAGATAAAAAAACCCACAATGTAGGTGAAGCATTGACATCAATGCTTGAATCACTGCAGCACAGAGGTCCAGATTCCGCAGGTTATGCAATCTACGGAGGTTTGGATTTTCTTGAAAATTATTATCAGTTAAACATTGAAGTTAAAAGAAAAAGAGGAGCATTGGAAAATTTAAAATCATTATTAACACAATTCAGTCCGATATTTGAAGAGGAACTGATTGTGTCAGTTGGAGACTCAGACGTATACAAATGCAAAATAGCATTGGATGACTTTTCACTTCTTAAGCCATGCATAAGTGAAATTGATGAACTTGAAAACGTAAGGGTCATCAACGGTTCACACTCATTTGAAATGATTAAAGACATTGGAAAAGTAAAGGATATTGCAGAAAGGTTTGATGTTTCAAGCCGGATGGGAACTCATGGTATTGGACATACACGCTTTGCAACAGAAAGTGGAGTTGACCGCTATCATGCACACCCATATCAAAGCTACATCATACCGGACATTACTGTAGTCCATAACGGTCAAATCACAAATTACTGGAAAATAAGGGATCCTTTAGAGAGAAAAGGACACATTTTTGAATCATTCAACGACACTGAATGTATTGTTCATTACATGGCGGACAAACTCAATCAGGGCTATAAATTGGAAGAGGCACTGGATCAGGCGGTAATTGATTTGGATGGTCCATTTTCAATACTGGTCGGAACACCTAACGGCATAGGCATTGCAAAGGACAAACTTGGATTAAGACCTGGAGTTATGGTGGAAACCGATGAGATATTTGCAATTGCTTCAGAGGAAATGGCATTGCATGATGTGACAGATTCAGATAAAATCGAACAAATTGCTCCTGGAGAGACAAGGGCTTATACAATTTAAGGAGTGTTTTATCCATGAAAGAGTATGTTATTGATGCAAAGGATATGGACGTGAAGGAATTAAATCGTATGGTAAAGGAACAGGCCATATATCATGATAAGCTCATAATCAACAATCCCGAATCAGCCCACAACATCTGTGCCGGTTTAACCGAAGATGTTGACATTGAAATCAACGGTTCTGCAGGTTATTTTGTTGGAACAATGGTTAACGGACCAAAAATACACATCAACGGAAACGCCGGATGGTTTGCAGGAGACAATATGACCAAAGGGGAACTTGTCATTGAAGGCACTGCAGGAGACGGTGCAGGACAGGGCATCTATGGAGGCACAGTAATAGTTAAAGGAAGCGTCGGTTCAAGAACAGGTGAGATAATGAAAGGCGGAACTGTCATAATCGGCGGAAACAGCGGGTACATGACAGGACTTCTCATGATGGGTGGAAGACTCATCATCCTTGGTGATGTGACTGATGATGTTGGTGAATCAATCATGAGAGGAACAATATATGTTCTTGGGGATGTGAAAAGCCTTGGAAAAAATGCTGTTATGGAGAAAACCACACTTGAGGATCAAAATGAGTTAAAAGAGATTCTTGAAAGATATGGTTTTGAACTAACAGACATTGATTATACAAACTTTAAAAAAATCGTTAATATACAATAGGAGCTAATAAAATGAGTGAACGAAGAATTGCTATGGTTGGAACACCATGTGAAATTATGGCAGCATCCAAAATACAGCATTATACCGATAGCCCTATTGATGTTAAATTAGGGCTTTTCTGTATGGAGAACTTCTCATACAGATACTTTGGAAATCTCCTTAAGGAGTATGATTTGAAAATGGATGATATTGAGAAATTCCAAATCGAAAAGGGATTCGTATTCTTATTGCTTAAAACTAAAGATACAGTTAAAATACCATTATTTGAAGCTAAAAGGGTTCTCAGGAAAAACTGCAATATATGTGTTGAGCTGACATCTGAGACATCAGACATTTCAATCGGTTCCATAGGTTCAGATGAGGGATGGTCAACAGTGATTGTAAGAACCAAAAAAGGTGAAGAAATAGTTGATGGAGCAATAAAACAGAAATTCATCAAAGCAAAAGACCTGACAGAATCACAGTTCAAGCTACTGACCAGAATCGCTGAGTCAAAAATTAGCAAAAACCTTGAAACCATTGAGGAAAGGGAATACTTTGCAAGACCGGTATTGTATCAAAGGCAAAGGTCTGATGATTCAATTTCAAAAGAAATTTCAGAGTCCCAGTTCATGGATTTGAAATCCAATGTCGTTGATGTTGGAGCATGCGTTCTTTGCGGTGCATGCGAATATGTTTGTCCTGATGATTTGATAACAATTGATGATACAAAACCTAGAATGAAAGGTGAATGTCGCAGTGACTGTCATGCCTGCTTTGAGGTCTGTCCAAGAACTTTCATACCTGAAAAGTTAAGAAACGACAATTCAAAAGCAATTGGTGATTACATTAAGGTATTGTCCGTCAAATCCATAAAGCACACTCAGGGTCAGGACGGATCAATAGTCACAACATTGCTTGATTACTTATTAACCAATGATATTGTAACTGATGCGCTCATAGTCGATAAGGAAGACCACATTGCATGGAAGCCTTATGCAAAAATCACAAGTGACATCGATGAGGTAGTAAGGTCCGGTGGAACAAAATATTCAGTCTGTCCGGTATTCAAGCCATTGAAAAAATTGGAGGAGGTGAATTAGATGCCATTCACTGTTGAGAGAAAAATGGAAATCTGCAAACAGAACAATGACCGACCGGGATGCTGCTGGTATTTATGTGACAATCCTCACAGGGCATCATGTAAAAACTGTTATAGCTGCTATTCAAATTGTCCTCATGACGTTTATGATGTAATCAATGATGAGCCTCAGCCAATCTATCAGGAAAATTGTGTGGGATGTAAAATATGCGAGGAAATGTGTCCTACACATGCGATATACGTAAGGCCTCTTTCAGATGAGGGAAGAGGAATATGGTCAAACTCAACAATGGTTGAAATCAAACGCAAAAGCAAATCTGGCTCATATAAGGTGAGAGGTTGCGGACTGACAAGAAAAGTTCCATCTTTTGATGATTTAAGTTTATTGCCGGCACAGGTTTCAAGACCGCCAATTGACTCTTACAGGGAACCCTGCAAGACTTCAGTGGTGCTTGGTGACAGGTTCGCTGAAAATCCGATTGAAATTGACACTCCAATCATGATCGGTGCAATGTCATTTGGTGCAGTAAGTAAAGAGGCAAAAATGGCATTGGCTATTGGAAGCAGCAAGGTCGGTTCAATCGCCAATACAGGTGAGGGTGGAATGCTTCCTGAAGAGCGCTATTATGCAGATAAGCTCATTGCCCAATATGCATCTGGCCGTTATGGTGTTTCAGCAAGTTACTTGAACAATGCTGAAGCTGTTGAGATTAAAATAGGTCAGGGTGCAAAATCCGGTATGGGCGGACATCTGCTTGCACATAAGGTGACTTCTGAAGTTGCTCGTGTTCGTAATATTCCTGAAGGAACATCTGCATTGAGTCCTGCAAGGCACATGGATATTGTGGGGCCTGAGGATTTGGGTATGAAAATCGACCAGTTGAGGGAAATTACAGACTGGAAAGTGCCGATTATAGTCAAATTCGCTGCAGGAAGAGTCGAGCAGGATGTTAAAATTGCTGCAAAAGCCGGTGCTGATATAATCGTTGTTGACGGTATGCAGGGAGGAACCGGTGCAGGACCTGAAGTCGTTACAGAACATGCGGGTATTCCAACAATTGAAGCTATTGTAAAAGCGGATGATGCATTGAAAGACATTAACCTGAGAAGCGAGGTAAGTCTTGTGGCTGCCGGTGGAATAAGATCAGGTGCAGACGTTGCAAAGGCTATTGCTCTAGGTGCAGATGCAGTTTATATCGCTACTTCCGCGCTGATTTCAATTGGATGTAAAGTCTGTCAGACCTGTTCTGAAGGAACATGTCCTAAAGGAATTGCAACCCAGGAAAGGGTTCTTAGAAGAAGATTGGACCCGATAAGGAAAGGTCAGCAGGTTGCAAACTATATTGAGGCAATGACTCAGGAAGTAATGGCATTAACTCAGCAGGCTGGAAATACTGATGTGGAAAAACTTGAACGTCAGGATTTGGTTGCATTAACCATGGAGGCTTCACAACTGACCGGAGTTCCAATGGTTGGCAGATGATTAATTAAAACAATTAAGGAGATATGATTATGGCAGCATTCGATAGAATAAAATCAGGAATTCCGGGACTTGATAATGCTCTGGATAATATTCGCTTAGGGGACAATGTGGTGTGGAATGTTACAAACTTGAATGAGTTTTCTTACTTTGTCAATCCTTATATAAAACAGGCAAAGGAAGACAACAGGAACCTAATATACATTCGCTTTGCAAATCATCCTCCATTGATTGAAATGACAGAAGATGATTTCAGACTGCTTGAAATTGAAGAGAAAAATCCTGACACTGAATTTTCAATGATTGAACGTGACGGGATTAAGATATATAAGGTTAACCCATACAATCAGTTTGAAACATTCACCCTTGAAGTTCACAGGATCATTGAAAAGGAAGGATTCGATGCGTTTTACGTGTTTGACTGCTTAAGTGACCTTCAGGCGGTCTGGTCAACTGATTTGATGATGGGAAACTTCTTCAGGGTAACATGTCCATTTTTGTTTAAACTTGATACTGTGGCATATTTCCCAATCATTCGTGGAAGGCATTCATATGATGCTATAGCAAAAATCCGGGAAACCACACAGCTTTTCTTGAATGTGTACTCAAATTCTCCTGAAGAAGTGTATGTTTCACCGTTGAAGGTGTGGAACAGGTATTCTCAAACCATGTTTTTGGGACATAAGTTCAATCCAAGAATAGGCTCCGTTAAGGTTCTTCAGGAAGGCCATGAAGTAAGCAAGTACTACAAGACAATCAACGATTCCGACAAGTATCAAAACGGTCAGACATTGGACAGCTGGGAGCGTTACATGCTTCAGGTCAGAATGAAGTATCGTGAAGGCAAGAATATCGATGACGAGTGCGACAAGATTTGTGAACTCATGATGACCAAGGACGAGAAGATGCTTTCCAAAATCAGAGAATACTTCACTTTTGAAGATTATCTCACAATTTATGACCGTCGTGTGGGAAGCGGGTTAGTGGGAGGTAAATCCTGCGGAATGCTTCTTGCAAGAAAAATCATTGAAAAGAACTGTCCTGACATATACAATAATAATTTTGAGCCTGATGATTCATTCTATATTGGTTCTGATTTATTTTATACATACATTGTTTCAAATGATTTATGGGACTTGAGAGTAAATCAGAGAACGGAAGAGGGCTACTATGAGTACGGTAAAAAACTCGAAGAAGGTCTTAAAAACGGTACATTTTCCGAAGAAATCAAAAAGGAATTCATCCATATTCTGGATTATTTCGGACAAAGTCCTATAATTGTCCGTTCAAGCAGTTTTCTTGAGGACGGCTATGGAAATGCATTTGCAGGCAAATACGAATCAGTATTCTGCGTGAACAGAGGCAGTCTTGAAGAGCGTTTGGCCGCTTTTGAGGATGCAGTGAAAGTGGTTTATGCAAGTACCATGAATATCTCCGCTTTGGAGTACAGGAAACTGAACGGTCTTGATGATACTGATGAACAGATGGCACTTTTGGTTCAAAGGGTTTCAGGATCTTATTATGATGATTATCTCTTCCCGACTGCTGCAGGTGTCGGATTTTCATACAGTCCATACTCTCCTCTTCCGGACATGGACAACAGCAAAGGAATGCTGAGGCTTGTTATGGGTCTTGGTACAAAAGCGGTTGACCGGACCAAAAAGGACTATCCAAGAATAATCAATCTGGATAAGCCTCAAGTGACATTGATGAAGGACATTAAGGAAAAGCACAGGTATTCCCAACATTATCTGGATGTCATTGATTTTGAAAGCATCAGTCTGCATGACATTCCTGTTGATGATGGTCTGGAGGTTATTCCAAGCTATGCAAAAAGGGTTTTGGTCGAGCATGATCATGAAGCTGAAAGAAGGTTCCGTGAACGTGGTCAGCGCCGTGAAATTGTTTTTGTCAACTGTGAAGGGCTTGTGAAAAATCAGGAATTCATTGATGTGATGAAGGAAATTCTAAGCACTCTTGAGGAGGCTTATGATTATCCAGTGGATATTGAATACACAGTTAATGTTGCTGAGGATAAGTCATTCAATATAAACCTATTGCAATGCCGTCCGCTTCAGGTTTCAATAAACAATGAATCCATTGAAATGCCTGAAGACAAAAACGTATTCTTCCACATCAGGGAATCCTCCATGGGAATGTCACGTAAAAGCAGTATAGATGTGATTTGTTATGTTGATCCTCATAAGTATTATGAATATCCGTATGCTCAAAAAAGCTCACTGTCCCGGGTAATCAGTGATGTGAACGCTTATTGTAAAAATAATGACAAAAACGCCATTTTAATCGTTCCCGGAAGAATAGGTACATCTTCTCCTGAATTGGGCATTCCGGTAGTATTTGCTGACATCAGTCATTTTAATGCAATTCTTGAGGAATCCTATAGTGAAGTGGGTTACATGCCTGAATTGTCCTTTGGAAGTCATATGTTCCAGGATCTGGTGGAAGCTGAAATATACTACGGGGCACTGTTTGAAAACGAGAAGAAAATAGAATTTAACAAGGATATGATTTTTGAATATTCAAATATCCTAAAAGACATTAATCCTAACTTGAATGATGAGATATATGATATGGTGCAGGTTATAGACTTTAATGAGGGTAATGCGGAACTGTACCATGACATGAACAAGGATGAGACAATATGCATCTTCAAGTGATTGAATCATATTTATAATGGAAATTATTTCATTATATTGGGGAAGGAGGGTGGGACATATGCCTTTTTATTTGTAATAATTTTTTGCACAAAAAAGATTTCAAATAAAAGAAAAAAGTATGACAAAATTCCGAATGTGATTAATGACCCTTTCATAGGGTTGTTTTTCACATAATTTGTTTATTGTTCTTCTAAAACCACATGAATTAGGAAATATATTGGCATAATCGGTTTGTGAATTGGTGTTCACCTTGTTTTTTAGAACTTGCAAGTTCAGGATTAAAAAATAAATAATAATATCAGTAATATTCAGCCAAGAGTTAAAAATTAGAAAATGGTATTAAAAATAGTAAAATACCTTTATCTGACCTTTGAGCTTAAATTAGAAATTTAATTTACATCAATATTATTAAATCATTTCTATTTTTCTTTAACAAATTTTTCTAAGGATTCACCTTTAAAATGGAATAATTCCCAATCTTTTAGCTCGGCACCAATATTTAAATAAAAATCAATGCTTGGTTTATTCCAGGATAGGCATGTCCATTCTAAACGCCCATAATTTCTTTCAAGTACGATTTTTCCTAATTCTTTTAAAAGAGCTTTTCCATAACCGTTTCCTCTATATTCTGGTTCGATAAATAAATCTTCAAGGTGCATATTGACATTTCCGATATATGTTGAAAAACTCAAAAAGTATAGAGCAAAGCCTATCACTTCATTATCTAAAAGTGCAAAGATTACTTCTGCTTGTTTTTCATCAAAAACCCATTTTTCAATGTCTTTTTCTGTTGCAATGACTTCGTCTAATCTTTTTTCATAATCTGCAAGTTTTTTAATATATTCTAAGATTAAACTGGATTCATTTCTTTCAGCTATTTTAAAAGTTAAGTTTGTCATGTATTTAATTATCATAGTTTGGATTAATATTAATTTTGTTTTTGCAGGTAATGAAATATTGATTTCATACTGTAAAATTGCTTTCACTTTGTAAAATTGCTCTCATTTCAAACAAAAACTTTATAAATATTTTAATTTAATATTCCTATCATGGAAATGGAACAATTATGGATGAAAAAGGCTGAAAAACATTTGGAGGCTGGAAAATTTTTGTTTGATGTAACACAATCATCATCAATAATTGACATTAGTTATATGACAATGTTTTCGGCAGTTAAAGCGTTACTCATAAAAAGAGGGATTGAATGCAAGACTCATGAGGGATTGCTGTATCTGTTCAAAGTAAATTATGTTGATAACAATCTGTTCAGCAGGCATCTGTTTGAAAAGTTTTGTTTGTGTAAGGAGCTAAAAACAGTATATTTCAATTCATATTCAGATGATCTCTCTAAACTGGTCATATGGCAATATTTGAATTATTCAAGGGATTTTCTTGATGATGCATGGGAGTTAATATGATGGTCTTTTAGAATAATTTTAAAATTTTTGAACATATGCTATTCAAAAACTTAATTAATTTAAAAAAATAATAATTACGTAGGTGTAAAGTTATGGCTAATTTTAACTCATTAGAAGAAGCAAGAGAATTTTTCTACAAAGACAAATTTGCAGTAAATACTGGAATAACATTAGACGAAATAACTGAAGATGAAGCTATTTGCAGTTTAATGGTAACTGATGAACACAAAAATGCATATGGTGGAGTGATGGGTGGAGTAATATTCACACTGGCCGATTTTGCCTTTGCGGTTTTATCCAATCAGATTCATCAGCTAACTGTTGCTCAGCAAGTTGATATTCATTACCTGTCTGCTCCAAAAGGAGAAAAATTAATCGCTAAAGCGACATGTCGTAAAAGTGGCAGAACATCATCTATAGTAAATGTTGACATTTCAGATGATACTGGACGTGATGTTGCTCAGTTTATCGGAACAGGTTTTAAATTAAATATCTAAAACTTCTTTTCATATCCAAGAAATTTGTTAATCATTTTCATACGATTGAGCATTTTAAAAAATTCTTTTTTCTTTTCAATCCCTCCACTTGTGGGATTGATTTCAAATGCTTTTTTAAAGGAATTTATTGCAGCACCAATTCTTCCAGTGCGTATGAACAGCTCTCCCTGTGCAAACCATATTTCATCAAAATTCGAATTCATTTCCAATGCTTTTTTAAAATAGTCTTCAGATGCCTTGAAGTTTTTCATTTCAAAGCTTTCAACGGCCTTTAACATTAAATCATGTGAGGTTAATGTGAGATTGTTTTTCTTTTTAAACATATTTGATTTTAAATTTATTGCTGCCTTGTTTTTAGGTTCAATCTCAAAAACAAGATTAAAACATTTTTCAGCTTCTTCAAATTTCTCCAGTTCGACTAGATTTCTACCTTTTGAAAGTAATGCTGCAATGTTGCCTGGATTTTCTTTTAGAATTTTTTCAAGATATTCAATTGCTTCGGGGTATTGTTTGTTTTTCTCAAGATAATGGGATTTGTGAAACAGTGCTATTAAATTATCGGGATTAATATTTAGTATTTCATCCACCACTTCATTTGCCTGGTTTTGCCTTTTTAAAGATATGAGTGCATTTGCCTTAAAAATTAATGTCTCTTCTGTTTTTTGGTATCTTAGCATTTGATTACATTTTTCTAAAAGAATTTCACTATATCCTGCTGATTTGGATTTGTCTCCAAGAAAGCTGTATAGTTGTGCCAGATTATTTATGAGTGAAATGTTGTCCGGATCATGTGCAAGGGCTTTTAGGTACATGTCTTTTGCTTTCATATATTCGCCTTTTTTAAGGTGGTCATGACCCTGTTTGATGGTTTTTTCTAAAATATTTTTCCTAAACATTCAATCCCTCTTTCATATGTTTTATGATATTTAATAAAGCTCCCATATTGTAGGGATTTATATTTAATAATTCATTTGTTGTTTCTAGGGATTTATATGGTTTATTCAAACAGTTTAGGGAATGTATTTTGTATTGTAGGATTTTTTCGCTTTTTGGTAATCTGTCGCAGATGCTTATTATGTTTTTGTGGTATTTTTCGTATTTTTCTTTTTGATTTGTTAGTTTGTATATGTCTGCAATTTCTTTCATTCGGGTTATATTTTCAAAATCAATATTGCTTTTAACTTGCATATTTTTCACCAATACTTTTTGTATTTATTTAGTATTGATTTTATAGCTTTTAAATGTATCTATTATGCAATTAAGACAATATTATAATCTTATTGTAAATTTTAAGCTTGTATCAATATTGTTTTGAGTATGAAAATATGTGAAACACTGATGTGCTTCACATAAAAAATTCTACTTCATGTCTTTCTAAATTATTTGAAATCGCATTCTCGTATTCACTCTGATAATTTGCACCGCCAAATGATCTTGCACTTTCAGGACAAACGTTGATGCAGGTTGTGCATCGGGTGCAGTCATCCAAATTTGTTTTAGTTGGTGTAAGTTCAGAAATTGCCTCTTCTGGACAGGTGTAGACACAGTCCATGCATTCAACACAGAGATTTTCGTCACATAATACGCTGAAATCCGGTGTCTTGTAATCTGGAAACGGTTTGTATCCGCTTACAAAAATCTCGTTGGTCGTATTGTTTTTTAATTTTTCAATTATTTTTTGGGAAAATTCATTGATTCTTTCCATGTCGCTTGCATCTGGGCGGTTGCTTCCAATATCATTAAATTGCGAATGCTGGCTGACTGTTGTTGCAACGCCGACGATTTGGAAGTTGTTTTCTTTTAGAAGTTCTACAAGTTCCAGTAGTGCATCGCCATAGTCAATGTTTCCGTAGTTTAGAATCACGATTGCCTTGGTATTTGTTCCTTTTATTTTTGATAGTCTTTTGCATGCAAGTTTTGGAATTCTTCCGTCAAAAACAGGTATTCCAATGATCACAAGTTCGTCTGTGAATGTTTTTGACTCATTAAAACTTAACAGGTCATAGTTTTCACGGTTCATGTTGAAGTTTTTTGCAACTTCATTGACTATTTTTTCAGTACTTCCTGAGGGACTAAAATATATTTTTGATAGTTTTTCAAAGTTCAACATACTAATCACCTTGAATTAGCATTATTTTTTAGCTATTTAAAGATTTGGTGAGTGTTTGGTTACCAATCAGGACATGTGAGGGGTTTTCCCAATCTTGATAAAACCAGTTACTTTATAAATAATGAGAGTAATAAGTATTAAGTGACTAATTAACAAGTCGTGAAAAATCTTAAATTTCGAAGTTGCACTGCCGTAGCTTCGAAATTTTTTTTTATTGAATATTGATTGTTGAGAGGTGCAACATTATGTCTGGTTTTGATGATGAAAATATTTTTGGAAAAGGCGTTTTTAACGAAATGTTTGATGAATACTTCACAGGGGACTCATTTCTAAATCCGTTGGTTGATGTGAATGATAATCTGCTCTTTGTAGCCAATGTGACATTTGAGCCTGGGTGTAGAAACAACTGGCACATACATCATGCTTCAAAAGGCGGAGGGCAGGTTTTGATTTGTGTTGCAGGAAAAGGATGGTATCAGGAAGATGGTTTGGATGCAGTTGAGCTAAAACCTGGGATGGTTGTTGAAATAAAGCCGAATGTCAAACATTGGCATGGTGCCCAAAGGGACTCCTGGTTCAGCCATATTTCTGTTGAAGTTCCAGGCGAAGACACTTCCAACGAATGGCTTGAAGTTGTGGATGATGATTATTATGATAATCTATAACTCTTTTTTCTTCAATTAAATTGATTTAACAATTAATCAAATATTATTTTCCCAATGACTTTTTTAATTTCATCGTGTCTGTCTTTGATATTAATGTAGTCATGTAATTTTTTCAAACATTGGTTCTGTTTATCCTATATCACAATATATAATTACTTAATTTTCTAAAAATATTGTCATGGGACTTATAGATGTAATGCTTAAAAGAAGAAGCACAAGGAAATTCAACACCGAACCGGTCACAAAGGATGAATTGGATAAAATTCTTCAATCAGCGCTTCTTGCTCCGACCAGCAGGAACAGAAAGCCATGCAATTTCATGGTCGTTGAGCGCAAGGAAACATTAACCCAATTGGCAAAATCAAAAGACCATGGCGCAGATTTGATAGGTGGTGCAGATAAGGCAATAGTGGTTGTTGCAGATGCTTTAATTGCAGACACATGGATTGAGGATTCATCAATCGCCCTGACTCATATGCATTTGATGGCAACCGAATTGGGTCTTGGAAGCTGTTGGGTTCAGATTCACTTAAGGTCTAAAGAAGGCAGAGATTCTGAAGAGATTGTCAGAGATATTCTGAAAATTGACGATCACTTTAGAATTGTGGGAATTCTTGCAGTCGGCCATTCTGATGATATTCCTAAGGCACATGTTCTGGATGAAATTGATAAGGGTAAGATACACTTTATAGTTTAAATACTACTTTACACCCTTGAAAAGTTACAAAATATTTATAAGTATTTTAAATAAACTTTTATATAGAAAAATACAAGAGGGTATGAAAATGCATGTTAAAGATTTATTAGATGATTTGGATATTCGGGTAAAATTGCCTCAGCACTGGTATTCAACAGATATCAGCAATGATTTCGAAGATGCGGAACTTCTTCAAAACGATGAAATAATCAAAATAGAAACTGTAGGTGAAAAAAACACCAAACTGATTCTCATTGACGTTACCGATGGAATGAGTGTTGTTACAAAATTCCCTGATGGAAAAGTCATCGGTGTAAAGTATCTTGAAAACAAGGATGACTTTGAATACATCGGAAAACCTTCCGAGTTATACTACTAATCAAATTTAGTTACAAAATATTTAAATATACTTTCAAATAAAATCTCAATTATATAATTAGGAGGAAATATCATGGCTGATAAAAAAGCTCCTGCAGATGGTTGGCCAGTAATCAGTGGAGACTATATTGTAGGAGATCCAGAAAGTCCTGTTGCAGTAACTACTCTTGCTTCTCACATTGAAGCCGAATTATCAGGAGCAGCTATTGCAGGACCATGTAAAACAGAAAATTTAGGTATTGAGAAAGTAGTTGCAAATATCATATCTAATCCGAATATTAGATTCCTGATTTTGGCTGGTGCAGAAGTGCAGGGACATATTACTGGTCAAAGTTTTAAGGCATTGCATGAAAACGGAGCAGATCCGGATAAAAAGAAAATTATCGGAGCTACTGGGGCAATTCCATTCGTTGAAAACGTTCCTCTCGACGGTGTTGAAAGATTCCAACAGCAATTGGAAATTGTTGATTTAATCGATACTGAAGATATTGCTGCAATTCAATCAAAAATCAATGAATGTGTAGAAAAAGACCCTGGGGCACTTGAAGCTGACCCAATAGTAATGGAAGTTGACGAAGAAGAGGAAAAATTAGTAATCGTTGACAAAAAGAATTCCAAGAAAAAAGCTGAGGCCTAATGTCTCAGTTAAACTTTTTTTTTAAAAAAATTAAAATTTAGGATTGAAATATTTTTCAATCCCTTAAAATAAATCTGTTTCTTCCAAACGCTCTTCAAAGTAATGTGATGCGTCTTCTGCTTTTTCTTTAATAATTACTGCAACAATAACGGTTATAATACCAATTCCCATTAAAACTGCTAGTGAAGGCATGTAATTAGACCAAACTATGCCTAATTGAGCTTCCCTGACTAAATTGATTGCATATGTCATTGGCAGGTAAGGATAAATTATTTGGAATATATGTTCCATAATCTCAATTGGATAAATTCCTCCAGTTCCGGAAATTTGAAGCACTAAAAGAACAACTCCAATTCCTTTGCCGACTTGACCTAATGCGGATATTAAAGAATACATGAGCACCATGAAAATTACCGATACAAGTGCTGCTGAAAATGTAAACAGCAACGGATTTTTAATTTCGACGCCTAACAGGAATGCTCCAGAAATTGTGACTGCCGCCTGAAGTAAACTCATTACTATGAATAATAGTAGTTTACCGAAATACATCTCTAAAGGAGAATATTTTGTTCCAGTACTGGTTCCTGGTTTAAGCATTACACATGTAATGACTGCTCCGACCCACATTGATAAAACAAGATAGAATGGCGCAACATTTGATCCGTAATCTTCAACTGGGAATATTTCTTCACGTTCCAATTTTACAGGGGAGTAAATATAATCTCCGATTTGGGATTCATTAACTCCTGTCACAGCGGAAAGTGAAGTTGATGCTCCGGATAATGCGCTTGCTGCAGAGAATAATGCCTGAGATGCTGAAGATGATAACAATTGGGAACCTGCTGCAAGACTTAAAGCCCCTTCAGCTAATTCATTGGAACCGTCTGCTACATCACCTGCGCCGTTAGCCACATCTTTAGCTCCACTTGCAACATCTCCTGCTCCATTGGCAAGTTTTGATGAACTGTTTGCAAGTTTGACAGAACCTTCAGCTAATTCACTTGATCCGCTAGCCAATTGTGAACTTGAATTTGCAAGACTCACAGAACCTTCGACAACATCCTTAACTGGGCTTGGCAGCACTGAGGGGTCAACTGAGGATTCTAAATTGCTGGCTCCTTGTTGAACTTGTTGTGAACCAGATTTGATTTTGTCTGCACTTGAAGACACTTCACTTGCACCATTGTCAATGGCTTTAGAACCAGATTTTACTTTATCTGCTCCATCATTAACTTTTGAAGCACCAGTTTTTACTTTATCTGCACCATTGCTTAAATCTGAAGCTCCTGAAGATACTTTATCTGCTCCTGAAGATACTTGACTTGCTCCATTGGATAATTTTGTTGCTCCACTTGAAAGCTGGCTTGCTCCTGAGGATAATCCGGATTGCAGTTCTCCCAATTTCCCATATGCTGCTAAGTTAATAAATTCAACAATTTTTGCATTCATTGTTCTGTAAACTGCATTTGATGCAGTGTCGGTTAATTTATTTGCAACGGGATTTGCTTTAATGTTCACTACATAATCGATTTTTGCGGATTTTGGGTTATCGCTTGTAATGGAGATTACATCTTCACTTAAGTCCTCGGGTATAACCATTCCTGCATAGTATTTTCCGTCATGAACTCCCTGTCTCAGCTCATCTTCTGTCACAAAAACCCAATCAAAGTCAGTATTGTTTTTCAACTCTTTAACAAGTTCATTACCAACATTTAGTTGGGATCCTTCATAGGATGCTCCTTTGTCTAGGTTTGCTATTGCAAATTGTATTTCTCCTGTATTTTCATATGGATTCCAACAAGCTTGGATATTAATAAGAGCGTATAAGGAAGGTAAGATTATAATGGCCACTAATACAATTATTACAATTGGATTAGAGAAAGATGCTTTTAAATCTTTTTTCATTATTTCAACAATGTTGTTGATGTCTCTTCCACTCATTTTATATCACTTTTTATTCCGTTTAAGATAATGTCTAGGAAGTCTTCAATATATTTGTCAATAGGATACTGTGGGGTTTTACCATACACTTTCCATAGAATTATTGATTCAAAAAGAATACTGAACATATTTAGAGCAAGAATTTCTGGATTTATTTTTCTTATTTCGTTTTGTTGGATTTTTAATGAAAAGAAATTTTTCAATTTTAGGATAATTGTTTCTGAAATTCTTAAGAATACTTTATTTTCGGTTGGAATGTTTCTAACTTCTTCCAGTCCGACTTTTATGATATTTAATTCATAATCAGTTAAATTAGCAACTTTGTAAAAGCAACTGGTTAAATATTCTTCAACACTGGTTTCGGGAGTGGATTCAAATATTTCCTCGAGCTTGCTTATTAGATTGTTGCAGTAGTAATCTTTTGCAGCTTCTATTAGTTTTTGTTTGTTTTCAAACTTTCTGAATAGTGTAACTTCACTTACTTCTGCTTGTGTTGCTATTTTTTTAGTTGTTGCTCCAGATATTCCTTCTTTTTCTAGAATATGAAATGAAGCATTGATGATTCTCTCTTCAATACTTCCACTTTTAACTTCCATAATGTAAGTAAGCACTTACATTCATAAATACTTTATGTTTTTGTGCATTTGTGTTTTTGCATTTTTTTGCATTTTTTTAAAAAATACAAAAACTTTATATTGTATAAGAAATAAATGATATTTTACAGCTTAATAACTGTAATTTTTTAAAAAATATTATAAAAACAGTTAAGTTTATATACTATAAAAATTAATGTATTATTACAAAAGTCAAAACTTTTGGATAAATACATTAATTTACAAAAAATCCACACCATTGTATTTTAAGGTGATATATAAGAAAATAAAAAGAGGTAATGATATGAACTCAAAAATTAATTGGAGCGAAAAAGTAAAAAATTTAGATGAAACAATAAGAAAAGAAATTGGTATTGATGAAGAAAATGATGCAAAACACATTCTGATTAGGGTTCAAACCAAATCTGCAGAGTCAATCGAACCTGCATTCATTGTGGGGGAAGATGAAACATTCCTTGATTTGTTTGTTTTATCTCCACAAGGACCAGGAGTTACTTCTACAGCTGTCATAAAAGACAACATCCAAAGCATTGGAGTAATCGGAGGAGTTTCAGCAGAAAAAGTCGACCCGTCAGAAATACGTGATGAAACACCGCTGCTTGATGATGTTTCAGGTCTTTACCAGTAATCCAGTTTTGGCTCACCACCAAAACTAATGCTCATTCAACCACCATTAAATAATTACTTTCTTTGAAAGGGATTAAAATGCAAAAAATAAAACTTGAAGATATGGCGGAGATTATCTCTGGCTTATCATACAGAAGATATCTAGATGAAAAGGGTGATTCCTTCAAAATCATAGTTCAAAGATCCATCAAAAAAGATGGAGAACTGTCTGATTTCGAAGAGGTTTCCCTTAACCATGACATTAAGGACAGATATTTCACACAAAAAAATGATGTCCTCATGAAAATGACTTATCCTTATGATGTCGTTTGTGTAAAAGAGGATAAACTTCTTATCAGTGACAGGATTGCCATAATCAGACTCAACACTGGCTATGATGCAGAGTTCATTGCACACCTGCTGACAAATGCACATATCAAAAAACAGCTCCATGAACTTGGAGGAAGTGGAAAACTGCCCCATACATCACTAAAGGATATAAAGCAGCTTGAACTTGTCATGCCGGATTCTAAAACTCAAAAGAAATACGGTGAACTTCTAAACACAATCAATGATAAAATCATTGAAGATTCACGTCAGGTAGAATATGACAGACGTCTAAAGGAGGCAATACTGAACGATTTATGGGGTGAATATGATGAAAAATAAAAAATCCAGCAACTATACTATTCTAAGACGGATTATGTCCAAATCAAGAACCATCAATTTCCCTCCCCAAGCAGACTACATTATCCTCTACACTTTCCTGTACAAGTATTGCTCAGATACTGTCAGGGATTTTTTGGATTTTGCATTAAAGGACAAGGAACTAACAATTGATGAGGCTTATAAAAACAGTGAATTTCAGGCGGAACTTGTTTTTGATTCACTGAAAATGAATGGATTTTATATTAAAAAATCTGACGCTCTCATTGAGGATGTAATTAACGATGGTTTTGATAAGCCGGGTTTTTTGGCTGATTTTTTAAAGATATTTCCTGAAAGCGTAATATTCAATTCAGAATATCATAATATCAAGTACTTTAATCTGCTGTTTAAAACAATTGATGATGAAATTGACACTTCTGAGTTTGATGAGGAATTGAATAGTGCTATATCTGAAATCATCAGTTTGATTTCAAAATTAAATGTTTTTGACAGTGATTTTGAATTTAGAGAAGTATATGACATAGTTGCATCATCAAGATTTATGCATGTCAATTCAAATCCGCAATTTGTTACTCAGATATTGATTGCAATTGTTTTAAGTGAAAAGAAACATATCAGTTCGGTCTATGACCCTTTCATGAAAGACGGATCTTCAATCATGCGCCTGTATGAACATCTTGGTTTTGGTCTGAAGTACTGCTATGGAAAAGACCAAAGCAGAATAAACTTATGTCATGTTCTAGTAAAACTATTCATAAACAGTGTGTCATTGAATGATGTATTCATAAAGCAGGAGGATGCACTTGATTCCATAGACATAAATGGTGCATCATTTGATGCAATCATATCAAAAATTCCGATTGCCATAAAAAACTATTATTCTTCAAATTACAATCAAGGCAGGGAAATTGCTAAAAGAAATAGGCGAAGTGAGCTTGAAAGTTTCCTGATGAATAACTTGGGAATTGATGATGATTCATTCAAGCAGGACAGTGAATTGAATCAGGCATTGGAAAATCTTGTTGACAAGATTGATTTTAATGATTCTGGCATTGATTTCACAGGTCAGTATGCACAGTTAATGGATAGTGAATTTTTATTTTTAATCAATCTCATAGATTCCCTTAAGGAAGACGGAATCATGGCAGTAAGCATTTCAGAAAACTTCCTTTTTAAAAATTCACTGGAGCTTTTAAGAAAGTATTTGACAGAAGAGAAAAACTACATCGATGCAATCATCAGAATTCCAAGTGAAATTATTCGTTCAAGGCCGGAAATAGTCATTGTTTTTAGAAAAAACAAAAAAAGTGATAATATTCTATTTATTGATATGTCTGCGGATTATGAAACCAAAAAAAGCGGATTGGTATATCCTGGACTTTTTAGAAAGAATTTTATTCTTGATGAAAAGACAATGTCTAAAATGGAAAATGTATTTGCAAACAGATTATCACTTCCAAAATATTCCAATCTGATTTCCATCGAAGAGATTGAAGAGAATAATTTCAATTTGTCAGTTTCACGATATGTTGATACTTTTGAGGGTGAATTCATAACACTTGAAGAGCTGGTTGGTGAAAAACGGGAAATAGAATCCAATATTCATGAACTGAATTTAAAAATTGAAAAAATGATGGATGATTTGAATATTAATTTTTAGATGGCATCAAAGAAATTATTAATGTTTTCCCTATGCCCAATGAATAATATCAAATCATCTTCAAGAAATTTGAAATCAGATTTAACATCAATAAAAGTATCTTTACCACGAACTACTCCTGTTACTTTTAAATTGTTCTCTTCAAACGGCAAATCATCAATATGAGTATTTTCAGACACTCTTAATGAATCAATTTCTAAATCTGTGTACTTATAGTTGAGATAGCTTGAGATGTCTTCTGAAGTCACGGTTCTAAATGCATCATAGTTATCTGACCTTAAGTCATTTACGGCATCGGTAATTTCATTAAGATCTTTGTTATAGTAATTCATCAATCTTGTAAACATCAAAATACTGGTTTCAAATTCTTTTGGTATTACTTCATCTGCACCGGCTTCAATAACTTCATCAATACTTCTTAAATAACGTGTACGTACAATAATGTGTATGTCAGGGTTCAGGCGTCTTGCAGTATCAATTGTCTTTAAAGTCTCCTCATATGTTGAGGCGGAAATTACAATGCACTGTGCTGAAGTAATGTTCAGCTCTTTTAGGACACTTTCATTTGAAGCTTTACCGTATATGATAGGCAAGCCCAATGCCTGTTGATTTTCAACAATGACAGGATTCATATCCACAATGCGAATAGGTATTTTGAACTGTCTGCAGGCTTTGGCGATATGTTTTCCATTACGGCCCAAACCGACTAAAATCACATGATCTTCTATTTCATGCTCTTCTTCCAATTCTTCAGGCAATGTTTTTAATTCATTATCAATCTGGAAATAGGACAATCGTGCAAATAACCTGACAATTTTTGGTGTTGCCTTTTCTAAAAATGGGGTTAGGGACATTGTAAGAATGCTGACTCCTAAAAATATGCTGAAAAACTGATTAGTCATTAATCCATAATTCATTCCTTCCTTTGCAAGAACAAAAGAAAATTCCCCGATTTGACTTAAAAGAATTGCAATGCTGATGGATATTTTGGTAGGTAATTTCAAAACCATTCCTGTGATTAATGTTGCAGTAAAGTTGATTATTAAAATAACTGCAGTCAACACGAGGATTATTCCAATGTTTGTAAGGAATAAATGCAAATTAACCATTAAACCAATACTGATGAAGAATAAACTCATGAATACGTCTTGGAAAGGCTGGATATAACCTAATGTCTGATGGGAATATTCGGTATTTGATATGAGCAATCCTGCAAGGAATGCTCCTAGTTCTGGACCAATTCCAATTAAACTGGTTGCAAATGTGGTTCCCATACATATGAACAAGGTTAACAGTAAAAACAGATCCCTGTTTTTTGTTCGAGCTGCATCTCTTAAAGCCAATGGGATGAACCATTTGGCACCGGCAAATATTATTAACCCAAGACCAATTGCTTTTATAAGTAATAAGGGGATCGTATTCAGATTAATTGATTCTCCACCTAATAATGGAGTAATTAAAATTACAATAATTACTGCAATGTCCTGAAATATCAAAATTCCTAATGTCACTCTTCCCTGAACAGAATGGGTAATGTGTCTTTGCTGCATTACTTTCATAACAATTGCTGTTGATGAAAATGCAACTAAAAATCCTAAAAATATTGCACTGTTTAAACTGAGACTTAACACTAATCCGAGTAATGTAATCAGTACTGTTGTTAAAACTACTTGTAGTATTCCTCCAATCAGGGCATAGTTTTTAATTGCCGAGAATTTCTCAGCAGAAAATTCCAGGCCGATGATAAACAGTAGAAATATCACTCCTAACTCTGAAAATGTGGATATGATACTTGTATCATTAACGACATGTCCGAGGACAATGCCTGTAATAAATAATCCTATCATTGTGGGTAATTTTAATTTGTTAAATATCAACAATACGATCACTGCTGTAATCAGTATTATTGACATGTTCTGTAGCAATAGTATATTCATGGTTAATGTTCCTTTAATGTGGTGTTATTGGAAAAAATAAGAAATGGTAGTAGATTTATAATCTACTTACTTTAATTAAAGATTCAACAGGCACACCTTCAATTTCAGAAAGTCCTGCTTTATCGATTAATACGGTAACGCAGGTAGGTTCTCCACCTAAGTCTTTAACTGTATGAATCACTTCTTTTGCAGTTTTTCCACTTGTAATGACGTCGTCTACAATTACAACTTTTTTACCTTCAACGGTTCCGAAGTTAGTACTGATGGTACCTTCATCATTACTTTCATCAACGTCTTTTCTGTGTTTTTGAGGGTGGAAAATAGCTAAGGATGTATCTTCACCGGTCATATCCTCAACATGCTCTGCCATGACAGTTGCAAAAGGAATACCACTTACTGCAATACCGACAATAGTGTCAACATCTCCGTGTGATAATGCCATGTCACTTAAAGCACCTGAAACATAACTTAAACGTGTTGAGTTTCCACCGATGCTTTTCCAATTAATAGCAAAATCCACTGGTGCTTCAGCTTTTACTTCAGCGGTTTTTTGAAGTGTTAACCATCTTGCAGTGTCCATACTTACATTAAGTTCATCTGCAATTTCACCAGTTGTAAATCCGTGGCTTCTAAGTTCTTGAGCTTTTTGAATTAATTTTTGTTTCACATTATCACCTTATTGTAGTTCTTCAAAGCTAATTGGTTTATGTTCTTTGGAGGATTGATTTGCAGCAATAACCATTTTAAGAGCTTTTAATCCATCTTCACCAGTTATTTCTGGTTCGTCTCCGTTCATTACTGCATTTAAGAATGAAGTTAATTCACTTTTGAGTGGTTCTTCATGTTTGATTTGAATATCTTGGGCGAATTTACCGTATACCTCAATACTCTGTTTGATATAGTCGACTGAAATGATTCCAGCGGTACCGGTAAGTTCTAATTCTCTACGTTTGTATGGGGTTAACCAGTTTACTTCAATTATTCCAGTAGATTCGTTGTCAAAGTTAACCATAATCTCTGCATGGTCTTCAAATTCACTGTCATCAAAACTACTGTTCATGGTACCGTAAACTTGAGTCACTTCCTCTTCAAATAAATAGTTCATAATGTCTAAATCGTGAATAGCTAAATCTATTGATACTCCAACATCTTTTATTCTTGGTGGGAGTGGTCCTACTCTTTTTGCAAATGCGGATACAATATCTCCAATAACTCCATCATCAATAAGTTCTTTAGCCTTTTGAACAGCAGGATTAAATCTCTCAACATGTCCGGTTGCAAGCATGACTCCTGCTTCTTTAGCAGCAGCAATCATTTCTTCAGCTTCCTGCACTGTAAATGCAATAGGTTTTTCGACTAAAACATGTTTTCCATGTTTAATGGCTTCCATAACCACTGCATGGTGAAATGTGGTTGGTACACAAACACTCACTGCCTCTATGTCAGGATTTTCCAATAGTTCGTTGTAGTCCGTATATCCTTTAGCACCATATTTTTTCTCGATTTTTTTAAGTGCTCTTTCACTTACATCACTTACAGCGACTAAATTTGCTTCTTCTATTTTGTGATAGACACGAACATGGTTTTCACCCATCGCACCTACTCCGACAACTCCTACGTTAATAGTTTTCAATTTAATTCCTCCGTCTAAACATAATCTGTGAAAATTTTTCCGATACGTCTGCCAAGTTCAACCGCATCTCTGATGGATCCTTTTTCACTTTGTTCTTTTAGGATTTCTCCTTCTTTGGTTAATAATATAGAATAAATATTAAATTTATTATCATTCATTCGTGCTATTGCACCTATTGGCCATTGGCAACCAACGCCAAGTTCCTCAAGCACTTTTTTTTCAGCAAGAACTTCCTGCATGGAATAGTAATCATTTAATTTTGAAATTGCCTCTTTTTTATCACTGTCTTTTCTAGTAATAATTGCCAATGCACCTTGGCCTGCTGGAGGGGTGATATAATCCAGTGGAAATACATTCTTGATATATTTGGTTAGATTTAATCTTTTCAGTCCTGCCTGTGCCATTATGGTCGCATCCAAATCACTTTCTAAGGCTTTTTGAATTCTGGTTTCAATATTTCCTCTGATAGGTTTGAGTTCAAATTCCTTGTTGTAATGATTACAAAAAGCTTCTCGTCTAAGACTGCTGGTTCCAAGTTTTGATCCGGGACCTAAATCATTCCAGTCTTTTTTTGAGATTAGCACTTCATTTGGAGATTCTCTTTTAGGAACAGCAACAATTTCCAAATCTTCATCTAATTCTGTAGGCAAATCTTTAAAACTGTGAACAGTAAAATCAACTTCTTCTTCCAAAAGGGCAATATCCAATTCTTTTGTAAAAAGTCCTTTGGAATCCATATTGTACAGTTGGGATGTAGTAATCTTATCACCTTTGGTTTTAATAATTTCTACATCAATTGATTCGCCGGTTATTTTAGATAAATCTGCACATACTTGATTTGTTTGTGCTAAAGCTAATTGACTACCGCGTGTTCCTACAATCATTAATTATCTCCATTTTTAAAATTTGTTTTGTAAGATGACCTTACAATATTTTGTTACATTATTAATTTTTAGAATTAATATATATTAAATGTTTCAATTTTTTGAATATATCATCTTTGTGAAACTTTACGGTAATCTGATCTATAAATAAAAAGAAGATTCTTATTAGTTTTTATAGCTAAATCGTAAACATCTGTGTATTTTTCAATATATGTATAAGGTTTAGTTATTTTTTTTGAAATTGACAAACCTAAATCTCCAGTTAAAATTATCTCACATTGCAGTGTATTTAGGAATTTTGTTAATTTTTCTTCATCAATTTCTTCGCAGGTTATGCCGTAATCTCCTCCAACTGAAATGTAATAATCGTTTAAATTATTAATCATATTGATAGATTCCTTTATGGCTTCTGTATTCAGTCCAGGATTTATTTCTTCAATAATTATTGAATTTTCAACAGTCTTTTTATTTGTTCTGCCGGGAATTCCTCTGTAATTTTCAAGGCCTTTGATGATTCGGCAGACATCAATTTCTAAGCTGAGGCAGCTTAAAACAACTCCTAAAACATTGCTTACATGATGCGGTCCTGGTGCAAATGTTTTTAATTTGATTTCACCTGAAATAATCTGATCATTAATCGTTTTGACATTATTGTATATTATTTCAAGTTCTGTTTGATTTAAATCATACTCTGCTTTTTTAACAAATAGGTTTGATGATAAATCACTTAATGAAAACGTATTGATTTTGTCATGTTTTACATCTTTATAATATTCATCCAATGCCTCCTTTTGTATGCAAACACAAGGACATCGGAATATCTGCTTTTTAGCTTCACTTGCACAGCTTTTATTTCTTGCGATAGGATAATTTTCAGCAATGTTTAATAATAGTCCAACATCTCCGATTCCGCTAACGCCAAGGGATGATTCAAAAATGGTAGAGTTATATTTTCTTAAATTTTCACTTTCAACAACTCCGTCTGCTATTTTACAGATTGGATTAGCGATTTTATAAGCCAAATCGACAGTTTCTTTGATGTTTGCAGGAGTTATTGAAATATCCTTTTTCAGGATTATTTCTTATTTATCTTCATATAATATTGCACCAAGACTGGATAAAATAAGGGGATTTTCATCAATTAAAATTTCTTTAAGCATAAAAACTGAAGTGGTTTTTCCTTTAACTCCGGTCACTTCTATTTTTGGAATGTCATCTCCCCAATCATTGAGAAGGTCCCTGATGCATTCATGATGGGTTTGAAAAGTATAATTCAAGTCAGGATTGTTTTCTTTTATTTCTTCAAAAGACAACGGCATATGAATTGGGTAAATTACATTCATATCTCCTTTAAAATTAATCAAATCTTTCAGTTGAATTAATTCCACATCATAAACTTGTAGCATTTTGGCATCAATGCCTTTCAGGGTGTCATACAGGTCAAATGCTAAAACATTTTTGCCTTTTTTTGCCAGGCTAATGGCTATTTTTACTCCACCATGGGTCAGGTCAATTACAAGATTGTTCATTAATCCACCTATTTGCTGTCAATGCCGCCTTCGTTTAATTTGTCTTTAACCTTTTCATAGAAGTATTTTGAAGAGGTTCTTATGAAATGCGCATCTTTTCTTGATTTTTTAAATTTGATTTCCTCTTCATATTTTGCCTCTTCATTAATTTGACCGTCCATAACAAACACTGCATTTTTACCTTTTTTAAGTAGTTTTACAGTTATTTCACTGTTGTCTGATACGACAAATGGTCTTGCTCCTAGCTTGTATGGACAAATTGGATTTATGATGAATCCTTCAACTTTCGGATCGACAATAGGTCCTCCGGCAGACATTGAATAAGCTGTAGATCCGCTTGGTGTTGATATGATTAATCCGTCTGCTCTGACTTCTTCAATTATCTCTCCATCAACTAATATCTGGAAATGAAGCATTTTTGCAGGTTTATCAGTCATTACAACAACTTCATTCATTGCTTTGAAATTATGATTTTCGTGAGACACGACAAGACGGGTTCTTTTTTCTTTATAATAATCTCCTCTTAATATGTCATCCAATGCATCGAAAGTGTGTTTAACTTCGATTTCAGTTAAAAATCCTACTGTTCCCATGTTAATTCCAAAAATTGGAATTTCGTCCTTCATTTTATTATGGGCTCTAAGAAGGGTTCCATCTCCTCCTAAAATTATTGCCATATCGCAATCAAAATCAAAGAGATTTTCAGAAATTTTATCATAATCGATGTTGAAGTCGATTTCATCCAATTCAGAAGCGATTTCAGGATAATTATCTTTAGTTTCCTGAATAATTTTGCTTAAATCGGGATTTTCTTTTAGTTCAAGTAATTTATGTGCCAGCTGTTTTTCAACTACCACTTCGCGTCCATTTGTGAAGATGTAATCAATAATCTTTGCAGCAAACACTATCGGAGAGTCTTGGTCAATTCTTGAAATCACTCCGATTTTTCCAATTATTTCAGCTTGATTGTCATTTAGAATATCAATAATCTGTTTGTGCATTATTTTATTATTTGCAGCCACAACTATTGCCTTTTCATAAATACTCAATACGTTATCAAGTTTCTGGCCGTATTTGTCGGTAATTATTCCTCCGGCTTCTTCAAGTATTAATTTTCCAGCTGCAATGTCTATTATTCGGCTTCCTCTCAAATCAAGAAATGCATCATATTTTCCGCTTGCCACATAAGAAAGCTCTAAAACAACACTTCCAAGCACCCTCATACGACGTGCACTGTCAACCAGTTTTGAAGCTTCTGAAGTTCCTGTTTTTGTAAATCCTCCCAATGTCATTTCATTGACTTTAATCACATCACTAGGTTTTACTGCTTCATTGTTTAATTTGCATCCTTTTCCTTTTTCGGCTTCAAAAAAGTTACCGTTTGCCAAATTGTATAAAAATCCTAGTTCCACGTCATTTATTGTTGCAACACGTCCCTGATTAACATCAGCTATTGCTACAGAAATTGCATATGCAGGAATTTCTTTAATTGCATTGCTTGTTCTGTCAACAGGATCGATTAAAAATATGAATTTTGGTGTCTCTTCATCAGCTAAATCTGTACGTCTTAATTCCTGAGTTAAATTTATGCTTCTTTTTGTTCCTTTTCCTAACTTTAACTCTCCAACTTCTTCGCTGACTAGGTAGGAATAGACTTCTGCATTTTTCAATATGTTTATGATTTTCTCTTCAGCTACCTGATCTATAAATGATGTTGGGGTTCCGTCCGCACCGGTCTTTACTTCTGTTCCTCCCAAATCTGTTCCGACATATTCTCTTACTGCAGGTCCGACTTCTTTGATAATTTTATTTGCCAAATGTCTTGCGATTTTTCTAGTTTCCTTATCCATCCTATCCCTCGATAATGTCATCATTCAAATAAACAACTGAAGAAACTACGGATGCAATGTTTTTGACTTTTGTTGTGGAGTATTCAACCAGCATTTCCTTAATCTCCACATTGCGTTTTTCCATCATATATCTGACCATTTCTTCAGCTTCTTTTATAAGCTCGTCATTATCTTTATTGATTCCACTTGTTTCAACAACACAGCCTAGTTTTTCTCCAATAGCTAGCGCGATGACTGCTGTGATTTCATCACCAGGATTGTCAGAAGTGACTTCAGATAAAACACAATTCACCATGGCTCCGGCTTTGAGTTTTGGCAACTTTTCTATTTTTGCATTGCCTGCCAGCATGCTAGAAACTTTTATAAGATTTACATCACCAATTCCTGCCTGGGTTAAAGCATTATCAAATGCATTAAGTTTTGTTGGACCTTCATCATTTCCAGATACAATAGCTATTCTCATGTTATCACTTATTTTTTAATATGTAATTTAATGTATTTAATATTATTAATAAGCGAATACTTTAAATAAAATGGAAAAGATAGTTAATAGTAATCTAATAATATTCCTTATTATAAGATTAAAAACCGGTTTTTATATAAAATGGAGGAAAATTAATGTCAACAAAAGTTGTAGAAATCAAAACATTAAAAGTTGGAAAATATATTGTTTTAGGTGGAGAAGCTTGTAAAATCATTAGTTACACTACTTCATCTCCTGGTAAACACGGAGCAGCAAAAGCAAGAATTGAAGCTGTTGGTGTTTTCGATAATCAAAAAAGAAGTCTTGTAAAACCTGTAGATAACAAAGTAGATATTCCTATTATTGATAAAAGATTAGGTCAAGTTATCTCTATCCAAGGTGACAACGTACAAATCATGGATATGGAAAACTATGACACTATCGACTTACCAATGCCTGAAGACTTAAAAGATGAAATTACTGAAGGCAGAGAAGTCGAATACATTGTTGCTATGGGAAATATGAAAATAATGAGAACTAGAGGATCATAAGTTCTCTTTTTTATTTTTTCCTTTTTTTTAGATTTATTATGCTTTTAAATACTTATGAACCGTGGAAATTTGCATTTTCTGCTGAAAATGATGAAATTGTTGAAGATTCATTTGGAATAATCGGAGTTCCATTTGACAGCACTACTTCTTATCATTCCGGTTCACGTTTGGGACCAATTGTTGTACGTGAAGCATCATTTGGTTTTGAAAAATACAATACTGTTTTTAATAAAGATTTAACAACTACTTTTTATGATTTCGGGGATGTCAATGTTGTCCCGGGAAACTGTGAGTCAACCTGCCATATCATTGAGGATACTGTTAGGGAAATGTTGGACTTAAAAATCAAACCGATAATAATTGGCGGTGAGCATTCCGCATCTATCGGAGCGATTAATGCATTAACTGACAAGTATGAAAAATTAACTGTTATTCATCTTGATGCTCACAGAGACCTTGCATTTGAATTTATCGGCGAGAAATACTCTCATGCGACTGTTATGAGAAGGGCTCATGAAATGGGGGTTGATTTAGTTCAGATTGGAATCAGATCATCATCAAAAGATGAAGAGGAATTTGTCAAATCAACATATAATATTCAGACATTTAAGAATAGGGATGTCCACAAACATATGGATGCAATTGAATATTATTTGGTGAATATTGACGGTCCGATTTATATTTCAATTGATATGGACGTATTTAATCCTGCTATTGCACCTAATGTTGGAAATCCTACTCCTGGAGGATTGTTTGTTCATGATATTGAAACAATTCTTGAAACATTGTGTCATAAAAATGTCGTGGGTTTGGATGTTGTCGAAACTGCCAGTGATAAATTGGGTGATGCAACTGCAGTTGTGGCAGCTAAGATTATTTATGACTTTTTAACTTTAATCAAGTAAGATTCACATGATTAAAAAATCGCCAGTTATTATTGAGCTAGTTTTTGTGGCAATAGCCATTTTAGTATACTATTTGACTTCAAATATATTTTTTATATTCAATTTTCTTTATATTGGTTCTGCAATCACTGTAGGAGTGTATCTGATTGGAAATGGCTATAAATATGCAAGAAACTTTATTATGCTTGCAATTGGATCCTATTTGTTATTCTATGTAGGAATTTTGGGGCATGAAAACTTGTCACTTTTCGGATTTTGGTATTATCTGTCATTAGGTGTTTTTGAGGCAGCTGTAATTCATTTTTTAATTGCAAAGATTATTGGACCGTTTATTTTCGGCCGTGGTTGGTGCGGTTATGCATGCTGGACTGCTATGATTTTGGATTTGCTTCCGTATAAAACTCCTCAACATGAGCAAAAAAATTGGGGATATGTGAGATATATTCTTTTTGCAGTGATTTTAACAGCGTTTATAGGTTTATTGGTGGTTAAAGTTAATAATTTGGATGATATAATTTTTTATCTATTTATATTTGGTAATCTGGCGTATTATATTATTGGTATTGCTTTAGCATATATTTTAAAGGATAATCGTGCATTTTGTAAGTATGTATGTCCTATTACAGTCTTTTTAAAGCCTGCCAGTTATTTTTCATTTTTAAGGGTCAGTGTTGATGGGGATAAATGCAATGAATGTGGGCTTTGTGTTAAAAATTGTTCTATGGATGTCGATTTGTTAGATTCATCACGAACAAGACACAATGGTACCGAATGCATTTTATGTGCCGAATGTATCAAAAATTGTCCTAAAAATGCGATTGATTTTTAAATTTAGGTTTAACAAAATTTCTGTGCTTTTTTTAGGTTAAACTAATTTTAAAATGCTTAAATTTATATATAACTTATTAGTTATTATTATTTAGAGGTGAAATCATGTCTGATGATAAAAAAGTATGGTCTTTAAATCCAATAGAAAGAATAGGATATAAATGCCTAACACAGGCTTTCATTGGAGCATATATGGTTAAAGACATTTTAGACCTCAATAATAAAGAATAAATAAATTCTTTGTATTTTATTGCCATTTTTTCCTATGGGAAATAATCTTATCTGAGCTTAGATTATTTTTCCAGGATAAAGTAAAAAATTATAGATAAATTTAATACTGTTTTTTTAAAAAAATAATACTATCTAACGAAAACTATTTTTTTCGTAAGAGGTGTTATATGTTGGATAATTTTTTTAAATTTAAGGAAAATGGTACAGATTTTAAAACTGAAATTCTTGCAGGTATCACCACATTCCTTGCTATGGCTTACATTTTAGGTGTAAACCCAGTAATCTTGGGTGATGGTGGAATGCCTGTTACCGGAGTGTTTTTTGCAACAGCTGTTGCATCCGGTGTAGCTTGTATAATTATGGGGCTAGTTGCTAAATATCCAGTCGGATTAGCTCCGGGAATGGGACTGAACGCACTGTTTACATATACTATAATTTTAGGAATGGGAAACACTTGGGAAACTGCACTTGCAGCAGTATTCATATCAAGTATAATCTTTTTAATAATCACTATTTCTGGTCTTAGGGAAGCTATCTTGAATGCTATTCCTATTGACTTGAAATTGGGTATCGGTGCAGCTATCGGATTTTTCCTTGCATTTTTAGGTCTTAAAGGTGCAGGAATCATTGTTGATGATCCTTCCACTTTAGTTGCAATGGGATCACTCATGTCAGCACCAGCACTTTTAGCATTAATCGGTATTATAATTACTTTAGTATTATATGTAAGAAAAGTGCCTGCTGCAGTATTTGTCGGATTAGTTATTACTGCAATAATTGGTGTAATCTTTACAGCTTTAGGATTCGGTGCAGGAGACATGTTAATGCCTGCTGTTCCAGCTGAATTCATTACTACTAATTTTGATTTATCATTATTTGCAGGATTTACTAAAGGATTTGGACAGCTGTTCTCAAATATTCCAAACTTGATTATGATGCTTTTCTCTCTTGTATTTGTAACATTCTTTGATACAACAGGAACATTAATGGCATTAGGTAGACAATGTGGGTTTATAGATGAAGAAGGTCAAGCTGTTGGAATTGAAAATGCATTTTTAGCTGATGCTGTTGGTGGTATTGTAGGTGCAATATTCGGTACCAGTACTGTAACTGCTTATGTTGAAAGTGCAACAGGTATTGGTCTTGGTGGTAAAACTGGTTTAACTGCTGTAGTAACTGGTATATTATTCATATTATCAATATTCTTTGCACCATTAGTGTTAGGATTATTCACTTCTCCAGTTACCTGTGCTGCATTAGTGATTGTTGGTATACTAATGATTGGTCAATTAAAAGAAATTGAATGGGATAATTTAATTGTAGCAGCTTCTGTATTCATGACCATTGTAATGATGATTTTAACCTACTCCATTTCATTAGGTATCGCTTGGGGATTCGTAGTTTATGCAGTTGCAAGCTTAGCTACTGGAAAAGCAAAAGAGTTAGGTTGGGCTATCTGGTTAATGGTTATAGTATTTGTAATATACTTGTTCTTCGGACTTTAGACTCAAATTTGAGTCTAACTTTTTTTTATTTTTTAAAATTATTCTTTATAGTCTTTTTCTACTTTGTCAAGATAGTATTTGCCCTTATCGGTGATGCTGTAGAATCTATATCTTTTGTCTTCTTCATTAAGACATTCCACTAACTCCGCTTCTTTTAATGTTTTCAGATATTTTGAAACGTGGTTGCTGTTATCATCAATATCTTTACTAATCTTTGATGGAATTTTATCTTCTTTTTCAAGAGATTTTAGCACGTTGATTCTTTTTTTAGAGCGAGCTAGCAGTGATATAATGCTCATATCATCCTTTTTACTCATATTTAAAAATTTTAATTTTAGCTATTTAATAGATATCTATATGATATTAGCATGCTAATAGCAATGTTTATATTATGTGTTTACTAAAAATATCATTACAAAAATAAGGAGGTTCAATATGAACAAGAAAATTTTAACTTTGTTGGTTGTATTTTTTGTAGCGGTTTCAATAGCTACTGTATATGCTGAAGGACTTGAGTCTCATAATTTTGGACAATTTAAAATGGATATTCCTAATGCCTCAAATCTTGAAATAAATGAAACTCAGGGTGGTACTGGAAATCATCCTATATATGAAATTCCAAATTCTGATCTTACTCTTTTTGCATATGTGGACTATATCAACATAACTCATGTAAATGGAACTAAAAATGTAACTGATTTTGCTTTAAAGAAAATTAAAGAAAATTATACCGTAACTATTGAAAATGGCACTCCAACTTGGGTTTATGAAGATAGTGGTGATAATGGATATTTAATATCTTCAGATGATGATACACAGGTAGTGCTTATTCAAGGTAGAGATATTTATCTCCAAGATGCTATGGATAGTATTGAATTTAAATGAGTAAGCAATTGCTTACTTATCTATTTTTAAGGTGATCTTTAATGAATAAAAAGATTATTTTGGGTCTAGTAATTTTATGTGTAGCTATTGCTTCTGTATCTAGTGTTAGTGCTTGGTGGATTTTTGGTGGTGGAAATGATGTTACTGTTAATGGGGTTAATTTCCATTTGCCTGACGGTTTTGATGTTGATAATCCCGTAAAATCTGACATTGATGATGCCTATGAGAATATGGTTTATAAAAATACTGAAACTGGAGATACAGTTGATATTGCAGTTGATAATAAGGTAGCTGATGACTCAGCAATAAGTAATTCCTTAATTAAAAAAGGATTTCAACAAAAAAATATAGCTGGAAAAGATGGATTTTATAAAATGTATTTGTCAACTGATGTGGAGTTTGCTTATATAGATAATGATAAAGTTGTTTCTATTATAGTTCCATTTACCTATGACAAATATGGAGATAATTTTATGAAATATGATGAACTTCTTGGGGAAATAATAAAATAAGGAGATATTATGACTGAAGATATTGCAAGCAATTTTGAATTAAAGCCTGTTATTGTAGGAGCTGTTATTTCAATTGTATGTTTGTTGGTAGGAATGTCAACAGGAATTGGAGTTATAGGTATCTTGGGGTTGATTATTGGTTCGGCAATTTCTGGATTTTTAACTAATAATTCAACAACGCATGCTTTAATTTATGGGGCTATTGTTGGTTTTGTAAGTAGTTTTTTAATGTTTACTGTATTTTCAATACCAATATTTATTATAATAGGTTTATTTGGAGGATATATAGGTAAAGTTGTACAAAACAATTATTAGGTAGAATTCTATTTAAAATAAATTTATTTTTATTATCTTTCTCTTTTTTTAACATAACAATACCATTAAATATCACCAAAAATATAATTATTATATTAACTAAAAAATGGAGCATATTGTTATGAATAAAAGAACTATTGACCTTTCAGGCCATATTATTGACTCATTGATGTTAACTAAGACAATGGGTATAATTATGGACAAAGGAGGAGAATTTGATATTTTAGAAATCGATGTTGGACGTAAAAAATCAGACGAAAGTCATGCGAAAATTCAAGTGTCAGCTGATTCTCCTGAACTATTGGAATCTATTTTAGATGAACTGTCTGTACTTGGTGCATCTATTGATGAGATTAAGGAAGTTAATCTTGTTGCGGCACCTAAGGACAAAGTTGCTCCTGAAGGTTTTTATTCATCATCCAATCACACAACCCATATTTTCTTTGATGGGGATTGGATTTTAGTTGAGGACATTGAAATGGACTGTCTTGTTGTTGTTGATGAGGAAGCTAAACGCGCATTTGTAAAACCAATTGCTGATTTAAAAGCTGGAGATAAGGTCATTGTTGGTCTTGACGGTGTAAGAGTCACTCCACCTCACAGATCAAGAGAAGAACAGCAAGTTTTCGAGTTCATGAACAGTGAAGTGTCTTCTGAAAAGCCTTTAATGAATCTTATTAATGGAATTGCTTCTGAAATGAAGGAAATTAAAGCCAAAGGCGGAAAAATAGGTATTGTTGGTGGGCCTGCAATAGTTCACACCGGTTCCGGAAAATATCTGGCAGAACTTGTCAAACAGGGTTATATTGATGTTATCATGGCTGGAAATGCATTAGCTACTCATGATATCGAATCTAACCTCTTTGGAACTTCTTTGGGTATTGAAGTTGAAACAGGTAAGATTGTCGCTCACGGTCACACTCACCATATGAGGGCAATCAACAGAATCAACAATTCAGGTTCCATAAAGGATGCTGTTGAAGACGGCACTTTGACTGGTGGTATAATGTATGAATGTGTCAAAAATGATGTTCCATATGTTTTAGCAGGTTCCATTCGTGACGACGGGCCACTTCCTGATGTCATAACTGACACTGCTGAAGCACAAAAGTTAATGAGACATTATGCTCAGGAAGTTGATATGGTTATTATGATTGCCACTATGCTTCATTCAATTGCAACAGGTAACCTTCTGCCTTCAAGAGTTAAAAGTATCTGTGTAGACATTAATCCTTCTACTGTTACAAAATTATCTGACAGAGGTAGTGCTCAGGTGGTTGGTATTGTTACAGACATTGGAACCTTCTTGCCATTGCTTTTCAATGCTTTGAAGGAGGATTAGGCAATGTCATTTACAGCTTATATTCTTGACGTTTTGACAGATTCTGTTTATCCTGCAAGAATAACAGTTGCTGATGGAATTTTTAAGGAAATCATACCAATTAAAGTTACTGAAGAAACTAAAATCGATGTTGAAGGATTGTTGCTTCCGGGGTTCATTGATTCTCATATTCATATTGAAAGCAGTATGCTTACTCCTGCACAATTTGCTAAAATTGCAGTTCGTCATGGTACTACTTCTGTAGTGTGCGATCCTCATGAGATAGCTAACGTTTGCGGAATTGAGGGTATTGAATTCATGATTGATAATGCTTCAACAGTTCCATTTAACTTTTACTTTACTGCACCTTCCTGTGTTCCTGCCACTTCATTTGAAACAGCAGGTTGTGTTTTGGATTCCTCTGACATTGAATACTTGCTTAAAAAGGATGAGGTTGTGGCATTGGGTGAAATGATGAATTTCCCTGGTGTTTTAAGTGGGGATGAGGAAGTAATCAGGAAATTGGATTTGGCAAGGCAGTACAAAAAACCTATCGATGGTCATGCTCCACTGCTTTCAGGTAAAGAATTGGATAAATATATGGAGCAGTATATAGTAACTGATCATGAATGCAGTAATTTCTCTGAAGCTATTGAGAAAAAACAGAAAGGCATGAAAATTATGGTTCGTGATGGGTCATCTGCTAAAAATATGGAAGCTCTATTTGATTTCTCTGAACGTATTGACCATTTGAAAAATCAGGACAGTTTTGGCATCATCCCAACTGAAGTATTGGAGAGAAGAATCCACTCACCAATATTTGACTTCATAGTAAGTGACGATAAGCATCCAAATGACCTAATCAAAGGACATTTAAATAAATCTGTCCAAAAGGCAGCAGACCTTGGAATAGATGTCATAAAAGCCATTGGTATGGTTACAATAAATCCTGCAGCGCACTATGGATTGGATGCAGGAGTAATTGTAACCGGTGCAAAAGCCGATTATATAATCATTGATAATTTAAAGGACTTCAATATCCTGAAAACATTCATTGCAGGGGAATGTGTCTTTGATGGTAAAAATGTTTTATTTGATGTTCCGGAAGTTGAGGCTGAAAACTCAATTAACGCAACCAAAAAGACCTCCAAAGACTTTGAGATATACTATGATGGCGATGAATGTGAAGTTAATGTCATTGAATGTTTCAATGGGGAACTTTTAACTCAAAAGACCACTGCAAAACTAAAGTGCTGTGAAGGAAAAGTCATGTCCGATATTTATGATGACATTTTAAGGATATCAGTTGTGGAAAGATATGGTCAAAACCATGTTGCAAATGCGTTTATTAAAGGATTCGGTCTTAAAAAAGGAGCAATTGCATCATCAGTAGCGCATGACTCACATAATATTATTGTTGTAGGTTATGACACTGAAATGATGGCTCAGGCTGTAAACAAGATAATTGATAATAAAGGTGGATTTGCAGTGGTGAGCGAAGACTTCAGCGACTCATTGTCCCTTCCGATTGCAGGTCTTATGAGCAATGAGGATGCATATGGTGTGGCCAAGAAATTAAACACCTTGCATAAGATGTCTTCAGCATTAGGATGTAAACTCGATTCTCCATTTATGACAATGGCATTTATGGCATTGTTGGTAATTCCTTCACTTAAAATATCTGATTTGGGATTATTTGATGGAGATGCATTTGAATTTATTGATGTTATTAGAAATTAAGGTTTAAAACCTTTTTTCATTAATTCTTTTTTTATTTCATTCATTGCCTGAATGTCTTCAGGATAACCGATTTTTCGAACGACTCTATTCGCTTCTCTAAATCTGTCTAAATACTCTTTCTTTTGTGAATTACTAACCAAATCAAAACGTGTAAGATTTGCCAGTGTTTCAACAACATAACCGAAACCTCTATTCAATGCATTGGTGTTGTTTTTGATAACTAATTCTTTTACTTCAGATTTAATTACAATCGCTTCGCCTTTCTTTTTAATCGGGTCGCTTTGCTTTACAGCATCCTTGAAACTAACCACTTCACATTTGAAATAGGCATCAACATTTTTTACAGATCCATCATCTTCAAAATAATCTTCAGGAAGATTTCCAATTGTCGACAGCATAAATAATTCAGGGTCATGGGTAATATTGACAATAAACTTTTTTTGTGACAGGATATTATCCAAAGTTTTTCCACCTTTAAAAATTCTACATACAACTTTATCAATACCTGAACATATGATTCCAATTGGTGCAGCATTTTTGACATTTTGTGAATTTTCAGTGCTCACAATTGTTTCATATTGTTTTCCTTTCTGCATTCCGATTGTTGATAAATTAATTTCTTTAATCGACATTTTCAAAAAACCTTTTTATATGTTGATTAACAATATATAAATTATAATATTTAATTTTAAGGAGTTTAAGCTTATGAAATATAAAATGTATGATGAAATGATGGAACAACCAGACTCACTTAGAAAAACTTTTGAAAGTGAAATGTCTACTATGGATGAAGTTTCAAAATTAATTTCAGATAAGGATAAAGTTTATCTAATCGGTTGTGGAAGTTCTATTTCAACTTGTTATAGTGTTAGGGACGCTATAAGAATGTCAAGTACAAATATTGACCTTGAAGTATATACTGGTTATGAATTTTACTATAATAAAAGATTAGTTGAAAATGAAAACTCTATAGCCATTTTCACTTCACAATCAGGTGAAACTGCTGACACTCTCGCTTCACTTAGAAGGGCTAATGAATTTAATATACATACTGTTTCTATTTCAAATGAACCTGACAGTTCAATGATTAAAGAAGCTGAAACTCCAATTGTCACAAAATGCGAAACAGAAACAGCAATTCTTGGAACAAAAACTTATATTACTCAACTTGCATGTTTATATCAGATTCTTTTCAGTGCAAGTGATTATGAAGCTAAAGATGAATTGTTATCACAATTGGCAGAAATGCCTGATATAATTGAAGACTTATTAAAAACAACTGAGTATGATAATCGTATGCTTGCACAGGACTTTAAAAAAGAAGACATCTTCTATTGTCTTGGAAGCGGTCCTAACTTTGGTCTTGCATATAAACTAGCTATGACCATGCTTATGGAAGGTGCAATCAAGCATGCTTGTCCGGAATATTCAGCTGAATTCAGACATGGTTTGATTGAAAGAGCTGAAAAGGATGTTCCTATCATATTCTTAAGATCTGACTTTGAATCTGATGAGATTACTGATAAGGCAATTGAGTTTTCAGAAAATCTCAAATTAAAATCAATAATTTATGAATTGAAAGACTATGCTGATGTTGATAAATTATTATCTCCATTCGTATTGGTAATTCCGCTTGAATGGTTTATTTATTATTTAGCACATTACAATGGTGAAGATCCTGGTGCTACAAGACACATCGGTAAGGTTAGATACTGATTTTTTTAAAAAAAGATAAAAAATGTGGAGTTTATTCCACATTTACTTTATGTTTTGGTATAATTAATTTTGGAATGGTTATAGTAACGATTCCGTTTGCAAATTTAGCAGTGATGTTTTCCAAATCAAGGCTGTTTTCGAATCTAACTGTTTTTACGCATCTTCCAGATTTGATGGATGATGAGATTACTTCTGCAGTTTCGTCTTCTTCAAATTCTTCAATGTAAGGTTTGAAGGTAGTTTCGATAGTGATATCGTTGTCGCCTGCTTCGATTAATACGTCTTCTTTTTCAACGCCGGGTACTGCAGCTTTGATGTAGTAAATGTCTTTGGTTTCAACTAAATCAATGTCTAATGTTTGAACAGTTGATTTTTTGTAATCAGCGTATTTCTGATCAGCTGTTTTTTGCATGTTTTTAATGTTTTCTTTGAATTCATCAATGCTTTTGTATAAATCATTGATTACATTGTCTGCAATGTTTTTACCTTTTTCTTTTCTTTCTTCAAATTTTTCTTTTTGTTCTTCTTTTTTTTCATCGAACTTTTCTTTTACTTCTTCGACTTTTTCATCAAGTTTTTCTTTTTTATCAGAAATTTTTTCTTCAATGGTTTCGGAATCTACCATATTTTTCACGCTCCTTATTGATGAATCTCTATAAGTATATATTAGTTACTTTTTGTTAGTATATATACTTTTCTATTAAATTTACTAAAAGTTATTAAAAAGTAATACTATTGAACTTTCCTTTTATTGTATTGGAAGTAGTTTATTTTATTTAATGATTAAAATATCATGGTTATATGACTAATTGAAATCTCATATTGGTTAGAATTAAATAAGATTATTTTTATACATGTTCTTCATTTTTGAAAAACATCCAATTTAAAAAAAGAAGAAGTGAGGATTAGATAATCCTCAAAAATTTTGTGTTTTATCTGTATCTTTTAACATAGCATTTAGCTGTGTTTTTAAGTGTTTTTCCGTTTGCTTTTACCTTGTAGGTAAAGGTTGCTTTGTATTTTTTACCTTTCTTAAGTTTTTTGGTAACTTTTTTAGGTACTTTGAATGTTGCAATTCCTTTCTTATTGGTTTTTGCCTTGTATGTTTTACCCTTAAATTTCATGTAAACTCTTTTCTTCTTAAGGACTTTTTTGCCTTTGAGTTTAACTTTGATTTTAAGATATTTAGATTTCTTTTTAGCTTTTGCAGTCTTTTTAGATTTGCTTTTAGATTTCTTATTAAGTTTCACTAACTTTTTAAGAGGTTTCACAACAGATTTAACAGTCACTGTATTTTTAGTGGTAAATCCTTTGTATGTTATAGTAATAGTGTGTTTTTTAACTTTTAAGCTTAATTTAAGGGTGGCATAACCATTCTTATCGGTTTTAACAGAGTAGGTTTTGCCTCCAACATTCATTTTAACAACTTCACCTGCTCCAACATAATTGCCGTCGTCACCAACAATTCTAACAGTATATTTGGAATTGTCAGCAAAGAAGATTTTCACGTTCTTATTACCTGTAATCCTTGCAGCTATCTTTAAATTATTCAATTTATATTCGCCGGTTACCGGATTAATGATAACAATAGCATGATTTCCGACAGCCAATTTATTGTTTAATCTCAAGACACCATTGGAATCGGTTTGGACAGTGTATGTGTTAGTATCCACCTTGACGGTTACCTTTGCATTTGCAAGTGGAGATCCTTCTGCATCAAATAATGTTGCAGTGTAATCCAAGCCACTATTATAACCTCTGGTCATGTCAGAAGAAATAATTGAAGCATTGTTCTTGACGACAGCTGACTTATTGACTGGATCATAGTTATCATCACCGCTGTAGACAACAGTAACAGTATTATTACCAGGTTTTAAGCCTGTAACGTTGACAACTGCACTGCCGTTGGTCACGTTAACGACTTGTATCACTTGGCCATTTACATAGAGAGTTACATTTCCAGTGGCATCCGCAGGCAATCTCACGGTTATTGAAGGGGTGCTGCCAGTTATGTTTTCAAGGTCGATATCGATATTTGGTTCGCCTTTAATCACGGTTATTGCACTGGAGTTGACTCTTGACTTATTGGTGTAGTAGGAGTCGCCTTCAAAAGTACCTGTGACAATGTAGGTTCCTAGTTTCAAGTTAGGGACAACAAGGTCTTCAAGACATGATTGTTTGATAGTGTAAACTACTTCCTCGTTTTGATATACAGTGTATGTAATGTTTCCATATGCATTGACAGGAGCAGTTACTCTAATGGTTGCATTTTCACCATAACCAATCACATCGTTTGATAACCTGAAGAATCCATCATCAGATTTATTGACTGTTAAAGTGGCGTTTGCATATGCTTCGGTATAATTTTCACTTTCAAACACATAAACTTTGATTTCATAAGTGCCTGGCTTGAAGAGTGTACCGTCGAATGTGAATGTTGAGGTATCCTCAACAAGTAATGAAACTGATTCATCACCTATGAATACGGTGTAATAATCAGTAACATTTGCGCTTACAGGTATTTTGATCTCATCGCCATAGTTGACTTCAACATCACTTACTGTCATGTTTGGTACGGCCTTGTGAACTTTCACATGAACGAATGCAGTAGCCGGAAGGTAGTTTTTATCTCCGCTAGATTTTGCAACAATTACATAATCACCCGCTGCCAATGTGAGATTTTGCAGAGTCTCATTAGTGTAGGTCTTGCCGTTCAATTCAAAGACAACATTGTTAGGTTTATTAGCGAGTATGGTAACATTTAATTTCTCACCATAGGTAATGTCTTTAATTGTAACGTTTAATAGCTGTTCTACTTGGTTGACAGTAAATATTTTAGTTACTTTATCAAAAGTGTAACTGTTTGAATTACTGTCTTTGGTATTCAATACTACAGTATGGTCTCCAGCGCTAGGACGTGTTAATTTATGGGTGAACTTATTGTCAGTTACGTTTACTGAATAAGTTTTGGAGTCGACTTTCAAATTAACAGTAAAGTTTAGGTTTGTACCGATATCGATAGTACCTTCAATTGTTTCATTTTGTCCGTAGTCAATGTCATTAACAGTAAAATCAACGTTTATAGCATCAAACACGGTATTGGTGATTTTTACATTAGGAGTTTCACTATAGATGTTTCTGTAATTGTCTGCATTATTGTCTGTAAATACACAGCCATCGACAGTTGTATTTATATTTGTTCCAATGTATAATGCACCGTTTTCTGAAAGTGTGTTGGCTGTAAATGTGGATTCAAGAACAGATATGTTTTTGTCATTAATTTTAATAACATTTTCAACAGCATTATCTGTGAATGTACAACCTGAAATAATGGATTGTTTATTATCTATTGTTTGGATCACATCACGATCCATGATATTGGATGTGAATATTGAATCTTCAATGAGTAGATTGGAATTTCCGCTTGCATGAATAACATTTGCACCTTCAGTGTTATTGATAAATGCAGAATTAATGAGAACATTTCCACAGCCTATAACATCAATGATATTTTCCGCTAATCTGTTTTCAACAAATTCAGTTGATATGATTTTTACTGAATCTGCATTTCTTATTAAAATCATGTTTCCCGGACTGTTTGTGTTGTTCTCAAATGTTGATTCGTTAATAATGACATTGCTTGATTTAAGACTACTATAAACTATAGGAGAGTCAAGAATATTGTCATTAAATCCAGATTCAACAATGGTTAAATTTCCTTTATTGTAGATAACGGCTTTATCTGAACCGCTACTTAAAGTGTTATTGACAAATGTACAACCGTTAACAGTCACATTACCTTCATTATAAATAATTGAATCATCAGTATTAAAACCTGTGATTACAATATCTTCTAGGGTAACATCGGAAGTTGAATAAATAGTCAAAAAGCTATAATCTGCTGAAGCCGCATCAAAAACAACATCTCCAAGTGGAGTAATAGTTAATTTCTTACCTATAATTGATATTCCGAAATTTCCAGGACCAGTATAATTTCCTTCGTTTACATAAATGATGTCTTCATCTGAACAATCATCGATTGCTTCACGTAATGAATCGAATTTATGACCGGTACTGTTGACAATGAAATTGCCTTCATATTCACTGACTTTGAATGCGGTTGTGTTCACTGCGTCATTATAGTTTTCATCACCTTCACGGACTGCAAATACAGTGTAGTTTCCTTCCCCAACACTTTCCAAGGTTATTTCAGCATAACCACCAGTAATGTTGGCAGTTGTAAACTTGTTATTGAATAGAATGTTGATGATTCCGTCTTTGCTTGCATTGACTTTTAAAACAGGTGCAGCTTCGAATGCATCCTTAAGTTCAATGTCATCAACAGTAAGAGTGATGTGTACATTTGCCTTATGGATGATGAGCCTGTCAATTACTGCTTCACCATAATAGATGTTGCCGTTGCTGTCATAAATGATTTCATTTAATATGACGTCATAAATGCCTTTTGGCATGACTCCTACATTGTGTTCAAATATGCCTTCTGTAATGTCGACTGTTGCATCAGTATTGTTGACAAATCCAGGTAATACAAGTTGAAGATCCATGTTGAATTGAGGGTCAAGGGTACCGGTAATTATTACAGGGACGCCGTATTCACCATCAGGTATGTGCAATATCACATCATAGAAATCAAATATGTTTTTACTGAATTGAATATCTCCAGCATTGTATATGTTTGCAAACTCGTCGGCATAGTTAATTCCAAAGACAGATTCTGTAAGTTCCAAAGATTTGTTGTTATAAATTGCTCCACCTTTACCGTTTGCGGTATTGGCAACGAATGTTGAATTATTCACAGTAGCAATATTATTATTGTAAATAGCACCACCGTCAATTTCTGCATAGTTTCCTGTGAATGTTGAATTAAAGACATTTAATTCATTTTCACTGTAAATTGCTCCACCGTATCCGTTTGCGGTGTTGTCTTCAAAAGTGGAGTTGATAACTTGTAATGTTCCTGTACTGTAAACTGCTCCACCATTAATACCTTCATTTTCTGTGAAAACACTGTTGTTAATGTTTAATGAATTTGTGCTGTATATTGCACCACCATTTCCATAATTAATGTTTTCTGTGAAATTAGATGATATAATGTCTGCATTTCCATTGTTGAATATTACGGAATTAGCATTAATGATATTGCTTGCAAATACAGTTGAATCAACGGATAATTCTCCTTCATTTAAAACAATTGCACTGTTAATTGTATTGTCGGAAAATTCACTGTTTAATATGTTCAATATACCAGCATTGTATATGATTGCTTCGGTTTCAAAATCAGTGAATATACAGTTTTTAAATGTTAAATTACCATTATTTTCAAATGCTGCATTGGTTTTTATGATTCCATCGGTAAAGTTTATGCCTTCAAACACAACATTGTATCCTTCATTCACTGTAAAGAACCAGTTTGTACTGTTTCCATCGAAAATAACAATACGGTCTCTGAAATTTTTAAGAGTGAAGGATTTGCGGATTTCTATTTCCATATTCTCCTCAATATGGTAATTATGATTTGCATAAATAATGCCATTTTCCACAACTGCATCAATAGCATCGGTTAAGTTTTCATACACTTCATCCTCTGATATGATGAAATTCGCATTAATCATTTCAAATTTATACCCAAAGAGATAAGTATTGAAGTTATGATCATTCATTAGACCTACTGTATAGTTACCTCCCAATACTTCTTCAAAAGTGATGTAGAAATTCTGGGACCCGTTATTGTACATTGTGTATGCTGGTACTTGGTCGAAGTACATTAAAACCACTGAATCAAATTGATCTAGGGTTGTACCGTTAATTATGACTGTCTGGTTGATTTTATCAATGGTAACATTGTATATTTCACCAGTACCGTTGAAGACACAATATTTGCTGGTTATTTCACTAACTTCAGGGCCTGCAAAGTAATTCATCTTACGGTTTTCCCCTTCTCCCTGGAAGTTATCTAAAAATGTACAGAATCCAAATGTTGCTGATGAATATTGTTCGAGATCGGCCTCAATATAAATTGCTCCACCTTCTTCACCTGCAAAATTGTCTATAAATGTACAGTTTAGTGCAATGAGGGTTGCATCCTGGTCTGAATCCATTGAACCGATACATATTGCTCCACCATAATCTTCAGCAATGTTATTGTAGAAATTACAGTTAGTCATGGTCAAGGTACCTGCAACCAGTTCAATAGCTCCACCTTCAGAGTTGTATCCATTAATTACTGTAATGTTTTCAAGTGTAATTGTAGGACCTTCGGTATTATATGGAACTGGAATAGGAGGTACTGTTTCAATCCATTCCACCTCAGTATCATATGTTAAATGCAGGAAGTAATCTTCACCTTCACAGTCAAAGATAACCTCTTCGCCAGGATAAGCTCTGATTGTTATTTCCAATTCTCCTTCAATGTCAATGCCACGGAAGTCTTCTCCTTTATAGGTTCCACCTCTAACTGTAATGATACCGCCCATTAGTGAAGCTTCGTCGATTGCATCTGCTAGGGTGTCGAAATATTGTGGTTCATCATCTTCATCCTCTTGGTATATGAAGTTGCCAGTTTCTTCATAGTCATCGAAAATGGAATCTTCATCACTAAGTAGGTCATTGTTTGAGGCAATAAGAAGATCATCATGGGAATTCCAATTGAAATTATTAACGTTTTCGTCATCTACTTCCTCAATTGAGGATTGGCCGAGAACATTGCTGGTAGTGCCAAGTGATGATCCGCCTTTGACATTCAAAGTGGCCTCAGCAGAACCTGATAAGTAGTTTACACGTTCCTGTGAAGTGACCTTGATTGTGTAAGTTCCAGGAGCAAATGTTTTATCCACTTCAATGGATTTGCTGCCATTAATCAATGTGATGAGTTTGTAATCACCAATTTCTATTGTGTAGATTGATGGAACATTTGTTTCAATGTTTACAGTAATGTTTTCGTCAGATCCAACTTCCACATCCGCTACAGATATGGTTGGATTGGCCTTTTTCACTTCAAAATCAATAATGGAATATGTAGGCTCGAAAGCTTCGTCATTATAGAAGGCTACAAGAGAGTATTTTCCTGCATCTAATTTCAATGATTCAAGTTCCTCTTTTGTATAATATACTCCATTCAACTGGTAGCTTATTGTACCCATGGCATTTGCAGGTAGTGTTTCAGTTACTTTTATTGTTTCACCATATGTGATATTGTCAACGGAAACATTCAAATCAAAGCTTGCACTGTTGACTTTGAACATTTTAGTAATGCTGTCCATATGATATGCATTTTCATTGTAATCTACAATACCGTTTAAAACAGCATGATATTTGCCCGGATTCAATATGTCTGTATTATAGGTGAATGCATTGTCTTTGATTTCCACAGTGATGTTTTCACCAGCGACTGTTAAATTAGCTGCAGCATAGATATTAGCACCAATATCTGCTGTACCGCTGATTATTGAGCTTTCACCGTATTTAACATTCAATGCTTTTAATTCAACATTTTTAACATCAAAAATGGTATCATGAGCTACGGTAAATCCATTGTTGTAAATATTTCTGTATTCACCGGTGTTATTTGCAAGAACACAACCGTCAATGAATGCTGTAACTTTAGGAGATGTTGCAATAGCTCCAATTGTTGCCTCGTTGTTCATAATGAGGCTGCTGTCAATAAATAACCTGAGCTTTTCATTATTAGGGTTTTGATTAAAATAACAGAACCCCTTTTACCTTTATTGTTATTGAAAGTACAGGTGTCGATGTTTGCGTTTGAAATTCCGTCAAGGCAAATGACTCCACCATTAACATCCTTGTTGGAGTTGCTTTCAAAGTTGGATGAGTCAATATTAAAGGTTACTTCCGCATCGTTTGCGTTGACATAAATTACTCCACCTTCAAGTTCTGCATCTTCGCCTGCATCATTTTTGATGTCGTTTTTAATGAACTCTGATAATGTGGCGCTCACATATATGGAGTTATTTCCGATGTATATTGCAGATCCTTTAACAGCAGTATTCTGTTCAAAGTCACATGAAGCAACTGCTGGTTCAATTTGAATTAAGTTTTTGAAGTGCAATGCTCCGCCTTCACGTGCAGTGTTATTAATGAATTTGGAAGATGTGATTGAAACATCACTATAACCTAGTGATGTGACTGCTGCAGTGCTTGCTTTTAAAGGAGCGACGTTGTTTATGAAATTACAGTTCTCAATTTCTAATGATTCCCCATCACTGAATATAGCTGCTCCACCATTTTCGGCAAATGATGTCTTAGTAATCATATTGTTAGTAAAGTTACATGAATCCACTGTAAGATCTCCATGATTGACTATAGCTCCATAATTGGTGTTTCTGTTGCGGATTCCTTTGAATGTTATTCCGTATATGGTGACTTCAGAGGTTTCCTGAACTATAATGAAATTGCCGTCATGGCCTTGGGCATCAAAGACTGCACCTTCCAATGCAATGAGGTCTAAAGTCTTATTGGATATTACAATTCCGGTTTCACTATAAGTTCCTTTTTTAATGAAAATTGTATCTCCATCATTGGAATTTACGATAGCCTCTTTTAAAGTATCATATTCAGCATTTGTGCTCACTACAACGAAGTTGCTGTAGGTTTTGCTTACTGAAAATGTTGTGAAATTCAATGCAAGAGTGAAGTTCTCATCACTACCGCTCATACCAAGGACTGTATAATTACCTAAATCAAGGCCAGTCAATTGTACACTGCCTTTACCGTCTACAACTTCAACCTGATATTGTGTGTTTCCAATGAAAATTGTGAAAGTTTTATCCCAATTTGCATAAACATTTAAAACAGGTATTTCAGGTATTAATACATCTTTTACTTCAAGTTTCATTATTATTTTAGCTCTTTCAATAAATATTTTTGCATATGGGTAATTATCCAAATAGAATTCGTTTCCATTTATATCGGAGTAATAGTTATGTCCAAAGAAATGATCATTACTGTCGGATTGTGTATCACTTCCGGACATATCGATTTCATGTGTTCCTCCGGAAAGTAATCCCATACTCATATTGAATTTATTATCTTCAATTGTAACTACATCCCCAATAATATCATCATCTAAAAGTCCTGATAAAAGGGTATAATTGTTATTCAAATTGGATCCCCAATCAAAAATACCATCAAAAATATACTCAACACCATAGACGCTGTCTTTTACATTTATTGTTAAGTTCAAATCATATTCATTATACTCCAAATTAATTTTCCTTGTGAGTGATTCAGAGTATATGTTCCTGTAAGTGGTTGCAACATTTGTATCGAAAACACATTCAGTAATATTTATGAGACTGTCTGCGAGGTCGGTTATATAAATAGCACCTCCAATTTCAGCAATATTTTCGATAAATAAGGTGTCATGAACCTCAAGATTGCTTGCATATATTGCTCCACCTTCACCAGTAGCCACATTAGTTGTAAATTCTGAGTCAGTAATGTTTAAATAAGAAGAGGAATCTGCATTGATTGCTCCACCTTGACTGCCTGAATTGGAATCGAAAGTACAATCATATATGTTTGCAATAGTGTTTTTCAAGAGTGTTTGACCATTTGATTCAAAAGTACATTCATAAAGTCCTAAGTTTGAATTTTCTGCCTTAATAGGAGTTCCGGGTTCATCTTCGGAATTGACAGTGTTGTTAAATACACAATCTGTAATTGTACATTCCAAAGCAGTATTGAATTTTAATGCCGCATCTATAAATTTACCGATTACAGTTATATCTTCCATGTCTAGTTGCCCATTAGCCCCTACAGAAAACAAATAATTTTGTGAATCTGATGAAAAGATGACATCTTCAGCTAATTCAGTAGTATCTAATTTAGGGCTGATTGAAACCATCTTATTTACAATATCCACATTAAAATTATCACTTCCAGTCCAGGTTCCACCTTCAACAGCAATTTCACCAGCTCCACCAAATGGAATAGCGTTTACTGCGTCTTTTAAAGTTTCAAATACTTTAACATCTTCACCCATAGTCAAAACAAAATTAGGTTCTACAATTGTAAAAGTATTTCCAGGATATGAGTATCTTTTTTCACCATCTTTCATCATGTAAACTGTATATGTTCCTTTTTCAAGATCTGTGAATTCGACAGAATGGAGACTAGCCCAAGGTTTTTCCGCATAATAAGAATCATCTTTATATAAAACCACTAAATTTACGTCCTCTTCAATGTCAGGTGTTATTTCCACTGATTTAACAGTAGCATCAACATCGATATCAAGGGAACCATGTCCTTTAAAGCGACAATCGTTAAACTCCCACTCTCCAGGTGCACCCTCACCGTCTTCATATCCAAAATCGTTTTCTTCATAACCGTCTTCATCATTACCCACTTTATTGCCTTCGAAATAACAATTATTAAGGGTAACACTACCGTCATCCTCACAGGAAATGGCTCCACCAGTTTTAGCTGCCTTGTTATTTGTGAACACACAATTGTTGGCTATAAATGAACCTCCATCGGACACACTTATGGCTCCACCATAACGGCCTCCTTCATTACCAGTCAGTACACAGTTGTTCAATGTCAATTGTCCTTCGGAAATTTCAATAGCTCCACCATCTTTTGTTGCTTTCCCTTTTGTGAAGGATATGTCATTGAATGTAATTTTACAGTTAGCATTTTCAAACCAAAACAGGTAATCATTATTACTTCCGTCGAAAATAACCTGTTGACCATCAAATGGTCTTATTGTTATTGTCGCTTCATCTGAAAAATGAATATATATGTCACCATCAGTTGTAGCGTCACGTTCAGTGTATGTACCGCCTTTAACCAATATTGTTCCTATTTTGGTATCACTGTCTGCGATTTCATCCATAGCGTCACGTAAATCTGTGTGCCATGTACTTGCCTCAACATAGTAAAAACAATCCGTGTCGGCTTTAAGCACATCATCGTTTGAAGCGGAAAGCAATTCTCCTTTTGCACTAGGAGCTGCTTTCACCTCTTTCTGATTTGATACTTCTATTGAAGTATCGCTTTCACTTATTTCTTCAACGTCATTGACACTTTCACTCTGATAAACTGGAGTGGCATTGTCTTCTTGCTCATAAGCAATTGACGTCATTTCAATATCTGTATCGCTAACGTCCTCAAGCAATGTTTCATTCGTATCGGCCGCTGCAATTGCTCCGATACTCATGATCATTACAAGGGATATTATCAGCAATATTCCTATCCTTTTTTTCTTCATTTTTAAAATACCTCATATTTTAATAAAGTAATTGAACAGAACGAACGTTCGGTTACTTATATGCTTTTTAAAGAGCATACATCCTTTATTATACTATAATCTTTATTTTTAACTAATATATATGAATTACTATCTTTTGGCGAATGTAAAGTGGAAATTTTTTCTATGAATTTACATTATTGATACGATATTTATATACAAAAACTAAAATTATGATTAAAAAAATAAATAAAATTATAATTATTTAAAATAAAATTAAATATATAGAAAAAAACACAAATATTTTTCATTTTATAGTTATATAAAATTTTTGGTGTTTTAATGAACAGAAATATGAGTTTAATTTGTATTTTCCAATATAACAGAACACTCGTCCCCATATCTATTTTTATCATAACAGAACGTTCGTTCTCTACATCATTTAATAAGTAAAAAATATAAAATATTAAATGATGAATACAAAACAATTAATTTTAGAAACGACTTTAAAATTAATGATTGAAAAGCAAAACTCCATTATTTCAATTAGACAAATCAGTAATGCATCAGGAATTGCTATCGGTGGAATATACCATCATTTTTCAAATAAAGAAGAGATATATAATGAAATTACTGAAAGATATTTTATAAACTATTATAAATTTGATTTTGACAACTTCCAGCAGATAAAGGGAAATGCAAAAGAGAAAATCCACAATGTCATGGCTGAAATTTTTAAGCAAAAAGAAACCGGAATCCCAATTGAATCCATTGATGAGGAAATAGACTACAGATCCATATTGCTGGTTTTAAGTGGAAATGGATTTGCTCATGAAAATAATGAGGAGCTTAGCCAAAGTATCATAAAAGAATCAAGGGAATTTTTAACTGAAATTATCAAGGAAGGTCAAGAAAATGGGGAAATCCGACAAGACTTCTCAAGCGAAGATATTGCAGAATCATTAATTCTTATGTACATGGGAATTCAATATAGATGGGAAGTAAATTTAATTTATGATATGAGTTCAGTCTTTGAAGATAATTTTAATTTGGAATGGGAAAAGATAAGGTTCAGAGAATAATTAAAACAATGTGGTTAGATGAATACTAAAGAATTGATTCTTGAAAAAACGCTAAAATTGATATTGAAGAAAGGCACAATTGACATTTCAATTAGTGAAATTCGAAATTGTACTGGACTGACAACCGGGGGCATATATTATCATTTTTCAGATAAAAACGACATATTTGAAGAAATTTTACAAAAGTATATGGTGGATTATATTAAAATCGATTTTGATAAAATCTTCCTTGAAGGTTCATCAAAGGACAGAATCCATGATGCATTGTTTTACATTTTATATCATTACATAAACGGTGTGGAAATTGAAAGCATCAACGAAAAAATCAATTATAATAGCGTAATACTTCTTTTAACCTCAGTGGGATATGCCCATGAAAGAGTTAACCAGATAATTTCACAAACCGGGAACGATGTTAAAATGTTTTTAACTGACCTTGTCGAAGAGGGCAAAAGGCAAAAGGAAATCAGACAGGACTTCTCGACTGAAAACATTGTGGAATCATTGTATATCATGTATATGGGAATTCAATATTATTGGTTGATTTTCCCGGATTATGATGTTGATTTGATGTTTGAGAAAAACTTTGATATGACTTGGCAGGCTATCGAATGCCAATGAAACATAGTTATTTTCCATTTTTTTTAAAATAAAGCATTTAATATAAAGGATATTGCAAATAGTATGCCAAATGCTCAAAATGCACATGAGGTCAAAGTGGATTACATGGGAAATTATGCAGTTGTGGCATTATACATTCAGGTTGATGGTGATTTGACTGTGAACGAGTCACATAAGATTGCTCATGAGATCCAGGACAAGCTTCGCGAGGAAAAATCAGAAATCCGATATGTGATAGTTCACACTTGTCCAATCGGTTTGGATTATGACCATCATCAGGGAATTGATGGTTGAATAGGGTATAGTAGGGTCAAATAGTCAGACCCCCTAATTTTTTTAACATGTCCTTTTGGGTTTAAATTAAATGTGTGGTAATGGTTTTGGTAAGTATACGATTTAATCGCATACTTCTTTTCTTAAAATCTAGTAATATTCGTCATCATCTTCTTCATCAAAATTCCTTTCAATCTTTTTGATTCTGTCGATTTTTTTATTGATTTCTTCAATTCCGTCTCCCTCAATGGCGGAAATGAATATTGAATTTTCTTCATTGTCAATATATTCACTGAGATATTCGGTATCTTCAATCAAATCCATTTTGTTAAACAGATAAATCACTGGAACTTCTGAAAAGATCTTTTCAATCTGCTTTAAGAGATTGTACTGATTGTCCATGTGGAATCCGCAGGTTTCAGATGCATCAAAAATAAATAATATTGCATCGGCCAAATGCTCCAAAGCAACAATAGCGTTCATTTCAATGTCATTCATCTCTAAAACGGGCCTGTCCAGAAGTCCTGGAGTATCGATGATTTGAATATGCTTCCAATGCCTTTCAGTGTGTCCGATTTGTATACCTTTTGTTGTGAATGGATAATTTGCAACTTGCGGGTCTGCACTGCTTAGCTGTGTAAGCAAAGTGGATTTTCCCACGTTCGGAAAACCTGCAATAACGATTGTTGTTGCATCAAAATCGATTGTAGGCATGTTCCTTAGGTTTTGTTTTGCAAAGTCAAGGAAATCCAGGTTAGGTTTGATCTTATTTACAACAGATGCAATTCTTCCGTAAGCCTGTTTTTGGATTGCAGTTGCCTTTTCAGAAGGATTTTTCCTAATCTTTGCACCATATTCCTTTTCAAGTTGAGTAATAATTCCATACGCCCAGTTGAGGCCTCCAAGTGCCTGTTTCATGTCATCCACACCAACAGTGATGTCGATGTAGTCCTGATAGAATGGGTGTAGGCTTTCAATTTCAGGAACTGCATCAAGAATGGATTTCAATTTGTCTTTAATAACCTGACAAGATGTAACTACTCTTCGCTCTTCAATTCTTTTTCCTTTTAAGTGTTTCGGTATCTTTTGACTTCTAAGTAAGTCAGCTTGTTTTTTACCACGGCTGAATCCTTTATCCAATAATTCGTCAGGCGTTGGTATTGTAGGTATCATCATTTTTATCACTCATTTAAATATTTGTCCTTGGAATTTAAGTACATCACAGCTTTCATCCATCCAGCTGTCTGCACTTATTCCTGCTTTCATGCAGGTGTGTTCTAAAAAGTCTTCTTTTGTAAATGCATTTTCCACTGCAACTTGTGGGAGAAGCAATCCTCTTGCATAACCTTTTTGAATAATCAGTCCGTCACGTCCGATTTCAATCTCATCGAAATATTGGTCGGGATGTGCCACTTCAATAATTTCAGGTTTTGTTAAAACGGTCACTTCAAATTCTAAATCATCAAATTCTTTATCACTTAATTCAGGAAATCTCGGATCATTGAATGCAGCTGCAAGTGCAACCTCCATTGTTGCATCGATTGCAGGTTTTATCGGTTCGGCATAACCTATGCATCCTCTTAAATTATGATTTTTATTTAAAGTTACAAAAACCCCTAATTCCTCATTAAGTTCAATAGGATAATCGGTTGGTTTAACCATAATTTTTCCATTTTCAAGATGATATTTGATTGTGTCTTTAGCTAAATTAACCAAATATGCTCCTGCTTTGTCACTTAGCATTATCCCATTCCTCCAACTAATGCGTTTAGTATTTTGGTATGTGGACCTCCGTCACCGACAGGTACTGTCTGTCCGTCTTTTCCACAGAATCCTACACTTAATTTGAAATCATTTCCGATTGCATCAATATTTTTCAGGGTTTCCAGGATATTTCCTGAAAGTGAAACGTCTCTAAGTGGATTGCTTATTTCCTCATCTTTGATTAAATAGCCTTCAGCAGCATTGAATTGGAAAATTCCTTTTCCAGTATCCACTTGTCCTCCCCTTGAACCTTTAAGATATATTCCATCTTTTATTCCTTCAAATAATTCTTCAACTTCCATGTCTCCCGGTTGAAGGTAGGTATTGCTCATTCTAACAATCGGTTGGTCTGCAATAAGTGACCTTGCATTTCCTGAAGATTTCATACCTAACTTTGAGGAGGTTGATCTGGAATTTAAAAGGGATATCAGTTTTCCCTCTTTCACTAACTGGTTAGGTTTGGTCTTAACACCTTCCACATCGTATGGGAAGTATCCGAAACCATCTTTTCTGCTTGCATCATCAAAGATATTCACGATATCTGATGCGATTTGCTCACCTAATTTTCCTTTTAATATGGAATCGTTTTGAAGTATCAAATCTCCTTCAACTGCATGACCTAACGCTTCATGAATCAAAACTCCTGTTAGTTCGGGATCGGCAATAACAGGGAATTTTCCTGAAGGTGCAGGTTTTGCATCAAGTAATCTTACAGCTTTTTGACCGATATTTCTTCCAAATTCTTCAATATCTGCATCAGCAATCACTTCAAAACCTTTAACCCCTCCGAGACTCCCATGTCCGAACTGGATTATTTCTCCATTTGTTGCAGATGCATTTAATGCCATTCTGACTCTTGATGTTTTAACTTCAATTTCACTGCCTTCGCTGTTCATAAAAAGTTCATTCATTTCGCTGTCTGAATAGCTGACTGTTGTACTGTTTACTTTTTCAATTGTAGCAGCATCAGCAGCATCTTTCATGATGTCTTTTTTCTCTTCAATTGAAATATCCTTGAATGGTATTTTAACATCCACTGCCACTTTATCCTTAATTACTTCATTTTCGCTTAATTCAACATCTCCTTTAAGTGATGAAGATAATTTTAAAGCGGTTTGAGTAATTTCATTGATTTTTGATAAGTCTGTTGTATATGCAAATCCCCAAGCTCCATTGTTCAGTACTCTTATTCTTGCGCCTAAGCTCATTCCAGTATTTATTTCATCTACATTCCTATCTTTCATTAATATGGAAGTGTTACTGCCTAAGCCTAATCTAATATCCATGTAATCTACTTTTGGGGTAGTTTCTGCAATAATTTTTTCGAATAAATTAATGTATTCTTCCATTTGTTATCACCCGAAATATTAATCTAATATTTATATTGGATTACATATTTAATAAAAGGTTTGTACTAGAATTTTTATATTTATAATAATATAATTCAAAAAAATAATTTTTTATAATATGAGATACTATATAACAATTGTTAAAAAAATTTAATTTTGGTGATTGAATGTATGTTATTGTGGGTACTGGTGCAGGTGGAGCAATAATTGCTCGTGAACTTGCAAAAAATGATTTACCAGTAACAATTATTGAAAAAGGACCATATATAGAATCAAAAGATGCTTTTGAATATTATGATAAATACAATGACAGCGTAGATTTGTTAACCACCACATGTATTGGTGGAGCAACAATCGTTTCAATGTCAAATATGGTAAGGGCGCTTGATGAAGAGCTTCTTGACTATGACATTGACCTGACACAGGCATATGAAGATGTGGAAGAATTACTGAATGTTCATCAATTGGATGATTCACACATAGGCAAAGGAACCCAAATGTTTTTGGATGCAGGTCATGAACTGGGCTTGAACACCTTAAAAATGCCTAAGGCAATTCGTGAAAAGGATTGCATACAATGTGGAAAATGTGCATTCGGATGTCCTGCAGATGCAAAATGGTCTGGAAAAGACTTTGTTGATGAGGCAGTAAAAGCAGGAGCAACATTAATATGTGACAGTGAAGTAACTGAAGTCACATCTGAAAATAATGTTGTAACTGGAGTTAAATATCTTAAAGATGGTGAAGAACAGTTCATTGAAGCTGAAAAAGTAATTCTATCTGCTGGTGCAATCGGTTCAACACTGATTTTAAGAAATTCAGGATTCACTGGTGTTGGCGAAGAAATTTTCTTTGATCCGTTCGTATCAGTTGGAGGATACATCAAGGACATCAATTTCAACACAGAAGTTCAAATGGCAGGATTGGTTATAGGTAAAAACTTTGTTTTATCACCTCACTTCTCATCATTTTTAAAAGGAAACATTCCGTATGGGGATGTTGAAAATAATGATATATTCAGTATTATGGTTAAAACCGCTGATGAATGTAAGGGATATGTCGATGAAGACGGGGATGTTTGCAAAATCAACACTATCCAGGACATCAGATATTTGGCAGAAGGTGTTGCAACTGCCGGTTTGATTCTTGAAAAGATGGGAGTTGACCCTAATACTATTGGTTCAACAGTATATCGTGGAGCACATCCTGGAGGAACCGCTCCAATTGGTAAGATAGTTGACAGCAATCTTGAAACAGAAATTTCTAATTTCTATGTATGTGATGCAAGTGTTCTGCCGATATCACCTGGAAAACCTCCAATATTAACAATACTTGCATTGGCAAAAAGATTGGCTGATTATTTAATTTAAAAAAAGAAAAAATGGAAGATTATTCGAATTGTTTGTCGATATCTTCTGTTTTAATTAATTTTTCACAATAATGGCACCTAACAATAGGAGGATATGTTTCAATAACATTGAAAATAGGTGTTATAGGTTCATTTTCATAATTTGTAATACATTTTGGATTTGTACATTTGATAATTCCAGTAATCTTTTCCGGAAGAACGATTTTGTCTTTTTTAACAGGTTTATAATCTCTGATAATATTGATTGTTGCTTTAGGAGCGATTAAAGCAACTTGATTAAGTTCTTCGTGGTCCAATTCTCGGTTTTCAATTTTCAAAATGTCTTTTCTTCCGATTTCTGCTGATGAAACATTCATAGCAACAGTAACGTTAGTGGTATCGGCATCCGGAAGTCCCAGTATTTTAAGAATGTGCAATGCTTTATTTGCAGTAATATGATCAATTACTGTACCGTTTTCAATCGCTTTAATTTTCAATTCTGATTTTGTCATTTTAACACCTAATACATTTTCAAGTCTTTCATATCAATTATTGCTTCGGTATCTCTAACTAATTTTTCAGTATCTTTGCCTTTGGTTGGAATGGTAAATGTTTCAATGACCCTTGCCCCTCTTAATTTGACTTTTTCCTCAAGACGGCCGATGTTTGAATCTCCACGATTTGCATCCATGGTAGCAAATAAAACAACATCTTTTGCTCTTAAATCGCACCTGTCAATGATTGTCAATATTGCAGGGGTCGGATTTCCGTTCCATGTTGGTGTTCCAAAGTATATTGTATCATAATGAGTTAAATCAACGTGAGCGGGAACAATATCAGTTTTTGTTTCTCTGAATGCATTGATTGAAGCTAATAATCTGTTTTTAAATCCTTCACGATTTTTCAAATCATGTATTCTTACAAGGTCTGCATTCAAGTTTTTAGCTAATGTTTTTGCGATTAAATCTGTTGTTCCGCCTTGGGAGTAATAGATTATTATTCTTCTCATTTTTTGCCCTCCTTAAGGGTGAAGACCGTAGTGTCGTAGACCTAATGTCTCATCAATTCCGAGCAGAATATTCATGTTCTGTATTGCCTGACCTGATGCACCTTTGACAAGATTATCAATACAGGATAACATCACGATTCTGCCGGTATCATCAATTTCAAATCCTCCAATATGAACAAAGTTGGATCCGCGTACTGAACTTAAATGAGGGATTTCTCCTTCATCCATCAGTTTAATGAAGAATTCTTCACCATATTCTTTTTTGTAAAGATTCCTAATTTCTTCTGGTGTAATATCCAGATTCTCATCATTTAAAAAGCTATGGGAAGTGGTTTGAATTCCCCTAATCACAGGCACCAGGTGTGGTGTGAATGATACTTTAACATCATCAAATCCATGAAGTTCCTGCTGAATTTCAGACATGTGCCTGTGTGAGGATATCTTATATGGATTAACGTTATCAGCAATATTAGGGTAATGTGTAGTGCTTGACGGGTTAACTCCAGCTCCGCTCACACCGGTTTTTGAATCAATAATGATTCTTTCAACCAAATCGTTTTTAACCAATGGATAAGATGACAGTATTGCACCTGTCGGGAAACATCCGGGGTTAGCGACAAGGTTGGTCTTTTTGATTTCATCACGGTATAGTTCAGGAAGTCCGAACACTCCTTTGTTTTCTTTATCCAAGTGTTCCATGCCGTACCATTTTTCATAAACTTCAGTGTCACGGTATCTGTAGTCTCCGCTTAAATCAACCACTTTTGCACCAGTTTCCAATATTTCAGGAACAATTTTCATGGATGCGCCATGAGGGGTTGCGGTAAATACAACATCAGCATCCAATTCGGATGGGCTTTTATTTTTAAACTCCAATCCTGAATCCCTTATATGGGGATGAATCTTATGTGCAGGTGTTCCATCATATTGTCTTGAAGTGATGTCTGTTACTTCAACTTCTGGATGGTTTAAAAGCATCCTCAATAATTCTCCACCAGTATATCCACTTGCTCCTATAATTGCTACTTTAAACATTTAACTCCTCCTTAATCTTCACAATGGTCCATTATTTTTCCTTTAAAGTCAGTATTTTGAATTTTACGAATGATTTTGCAACTGCTGTCAAGTTCACAGTCACGATATTTTTCAATGCGAACTGCCTTTGCCTTCAGGCCTCTTTTATCAATTGCCTCTTGCAGTTTAGCTATGTCATGATTCTGGTCTGCTCCAACAGTGATTATGTCTGGGTCGATTTCACGAACTATCTTGAATACATCACCATTTGCATCACCAAGAAAAGCGTCAGTTACGGGTTTTAACATTTTTATTAACTCTAAACGTTGGTCTTCTCCAACAATTGGTACTCTTTTTCTTCTCTCAACTGTTGCATCTCTTGCAACTACTACATAAAGCTCAGCATCTTCTCCACCGAGTTTTCTGGACTCTTCCAAGTAAACACCATGTCCTGGGTGGAGTATATCGAATGTTCCGGTTGCCATTACTTTCATTTTACAATCCTCTTCTGGTATTTTAAAGCTTCAGTTAAATCAATTTTATTTTTATAAAGTGCAGAACCGATTACAACTCCTTCCACACCACTTTCATTCAATTTTTTAATGTCATCTATTGTGGTTATTCCACCGGAATAAACAATAGGTAAATCCACAGATTTCTTCAACTCTTCTACAGGTTCTGTGTAAAATCCGCCTAAAAGCCCTTCAACGTCAACATTTGTGAATAATATGCTTCCCGCACCATGTTCCTTGAACTCCTGTGAGATTTCAGTGGGGCTTTTGTCAATCTTTTCCTGCCATCCTTTGATTACTACCTTATTGTCTTTGCTGTCAAGTGAAATCATTATCCTGTCTGATCCGTATTCATCGGACAGCTCTTCTATTGTTTCCGGGTGTTCAATTCCCATTGTTCCGATGATTATTCTTTCAATATCCAAATCAAGGAGTTTTTTAGCATAATCAATATCCCTTATTCCTCCGCCCAATTGAATTGGAACGCTGACTTCATTTAATATCTTTTTGATAACATTGAAGCTGGTTTCACCGTCAATTGTTCCGGATAAATCAATGACATGGATATTTTTAGCTCCTAATTCCTCCCAGTGGGAAGCAACCATCTCAGGATTTTCTATTTCAACCATTTCACTTCCAGGTTTGCCTTGAACTAACTGGACACATTTTCCATCTTTGATGTCCACTGCAGGCATAATTAACATTTCATCTTTATTGAATGACATTTCGGATTTTTCCTGTAAACTTTTATTATAATATAAATATATGTTTTGAAATGTTTTATATGTATTGTTCATATAATTAAAAATATGAATGAAAATCTCTATGAATTGTTTAACAGTGTGCTTTTGTCTGATTTTTCAATCAAAAAGGATAATGATAAAAGCATTGTTGAGATAGGTGAGAATGCTAAATATGGAAAAATGGAAACCTACTCAATATTTCCAGGCATTGTCATTGCATATATGGATATGACCATTGATAACATTGGAGATGTTTTTGTTGAAGAAAAAATCACTCATCGTCTTCTGGAAATCAATCATTGTAGTGACGGAAGATATGCGTATATGGTTGGTGATGACAAAATAATCTATTTTGGAAAAGGCGATTTGAGTGTCAGCATCTATGAGCTTACCAAAACATTATCTGATTTTCCATTAGGATATTACAAGGGTTTGGAGATTTTCATTGATGTTGATGTTGCAAATGATTATGTTAAGGAGTATATTCCTGATTTTGATTTGATTGAGTTTTATGAGGATTTAAAAAGGAATAAGGGTTATGTTTTGGCAAGGGCCAATGAAAAAATCGACCATGTAATTGGAGAACTCTATTGCGTGGATGAAAGAATCAAGGAATCCTATTTCAAGTTGAAGTGCATTGAACTGTTGCTCTTTTTCTCGATTACAAAATTCAGTGAAAATGAATCAATCCTTTCCCAAAAGCAAGTTGAGATGGTTGAAAATGTAAAAAATGATTTGATTAGTGATTTGGAAAGTAAAATCACAATAGATGAGCTTGCAGTTAAGTATGATGTCAGTAAGACCACTTTGAAAAACTGTTTTAAGGAAGTCTACGGAAAACCCATATTCAAATGGAGAAAGGAGTATAAGCTTGATTATGCCTGCAGACTAATCGAAGAAAGTCAATATTCAATTTCTGATATATCCAAAATGGTAGGATATTCCTCACCTTCAAAATTCGGCCAGGCATTTAAGGATTATGTGGGATGCACTCCGTCAGAGTACAATAAATGATTTTTGTCTTTTTGGTATATTTTTTGTCTTTTTAGTTCAAATATATTTATATACTTATTAAAATTAACCTTATAATTGAAAATAGGTTTATTTAATTTTTTTAATTAAAAATACTTTAAATCACTCATTTATTTTATTTTTAGATTATTTTAAAGTAATTGTCTTTTTAGATTAATTTAAATTTTTAGGTAAACCTAAATTAAATTATGAGGAGTTTATTATGGCAAATACTCAAAATAAAAATAAATTTATCAGATTATTGAACTATTCTGGAAACTACAAATATCTGACAATCTTAGGCTGCATATTATCAGCAATAAGTGCTGTATGTTTGCTGATTCCATTCATCTATATATGGGATGTGGTTAATGCACTTTTGATGGTAGCTCCGGATTTTGCAAAAGCACAAAACATAAGTGACTATGCTTTTAACGCATTTCTCTTTGCATTTTTAGGAATTGCACTTAATTTCTGCGGACTGATGTGCACTCACTTGTCTGCTTTTAAAAATGAAAAGAACATGAAGGATGCTGCCCTAAACCACTTGCTTAAATTGCCGCTTGGATACTTTTCAAACCATACAAGCGGAGGCCTTAGGAAAGTCATTGATTTCAGTACAGGAAAAACTGAAGGCTTTCTTGCACACAACTTATTTGACCTGGTTGGTGCAATCGTCACACCAATAGCATTCCTAATATTATTGTTCAGTTTTGACTGGGTTTTAGGCTTAATATGTCTGATACCGATAATATTATGTTTCATATTCATGTATCCGATGTTTTCCAAGGAATCACAAAACGTAATGGCACAATATCAGATGTATCTGGAAAAGATGAATGCTGAAGCTGTGGAATATGTGCGTGGAATTCCAGTTACAAAAGCATTCCAGCAAAGTGTCTACTCATTCAAGAACTTCATAGATGCTATCAGAAATTATGGAAAATTCTCTGCAAACTATGCCTTGTCAACTCAACTTCCAATGACTGCATTTACAGTATCCATAAACGGATTTTTCGCATTGCTGATTCCGGCAGGAATATTGCTTGCAGGATCTGTCGTTGAGGTTAAATTTTTAGCGGATTTCCTCTTCTATGTGATTTTCACACCAATTTGTGCAGTAATGATGAATAAAATCATGTCAGTATCACAGGATTGGATGCTGGCAGGATATGCACTTGAAAGCATTGAAGAAATCCTTAATGAAAAACCATTGGTTGAAGCGGTCAATCCTCAAAAACCAAAAAATCACTCAATAGAGTTTGAAGACGTGATATTTGATTACGATGAAACAGAATCAGACGAACACATCCTAAATGATATTAATCTAAAAATTAATGAAAATGATTCCGTTGCATTGGTCGGACCATCAGGAGGGGGCAAAACCACTATTGCATCATTGATTCCAAGATTCTGGGATGTGAAATCAGGATCAATTAGGATTGGAGGTGTTGATGTACGTGACATTTCAACAAAAGAGCTGATGGAAAACATTTCATTTGTTTTCCAGAATACCAAGTTATTCAAAGATTCCATTTACAACAATGTGGCAATAGGAAGAAAAGGAGCCACAAGAAGCGAGGTTTTAAAAGCATTGAGCCTTGCACAATGTGATGATATTATCAATGAGTTGCCACAGGGAATTGATACAGTAATAGGCAGTGAAGGAACATACCTTTCAGGAGGCCAGCAGCAAAGAATAGCACTTGCAAGGGCAATACTTAAAGATGCACCAATCATCATTTTAGATGAGGCAACTGCACTGGCAGATCCTGAAAATGAATACCTAATCCAAAAAGCGATTTCAGAGATTACCAAGGAAAAAACAGTAATAATGATTGCACATAGGCTTTCCACAGTTAAAAACGTTGACAATATATTTGTCGTCGAAAACGGCCGCATTGTTGAGAAAGGTTGTCATGATGAATTGGTTGATAATGACGGTTTATACTCAAGGATGTGGGATGAATTTAACAAGTCAATTCAATGGAAAGTAAAAAGCGAGGTGATATAATGTTGTCAGAATATTTCACCGAAAGATTCGGACTTACAAAGGACGGTTCCGATAATCTGATTAAGGGAATAGTCTACACTGCACTTCAAAACATTTCATTCATGTTTCCTGTAGGATTATACGCATTGCTTTTATATATCTGGATTGGGCCATTAATGGGTGGTGAAATAGTTGATGCAAATCTTGGAATGTTTATAGTGGCCATTCTGGTAATTTTAGGAATAATATTTGCATTTTCATGGAAACAATACCATTTTGTTTATAATACCACTTATGTTGAAAGCGAAAACAGAAGAATCAATCTTGGTGAAAACCTGAGAAAACTGCCGTTGTCATTTTTCGAAAAAAGAGACCTTGCAGATTTGACTTCAACAATAATGAATGACTGCACAGATTTGGAGCATGTATTCTCTCATGCAATCCCTCAATTGCTCGGTTCAATAGTGTCAGTAATTCTTGTAGCAATAGGACTTCTGATTTTTGACTGGAGACTGGCCATTGCACTCCTATGGGTTGTGCCTGTGGCATTTGCAATAATGTATATCTCAAGAAACATGGTTCAAAAAGGTTCAAAAATCGTTATGGATGATTTGCTTGACTGCGGAGATTCCATGCAGGAATGCATTGAATCAATAAGGGATTTAAAGTCATACTATCATGAACAGGAATATCTATCAAAATTATCTGGTCTTACCCGTAATGTTGAAAAATCAAGAATAAAATCTGAACTGATGGCATCTGCTGGAGTAATTACTGGTACTGTGGTTTTAAAGCTTGGAATCGTATCCGTAATCTTACTGGGTTCCTATTTGATTATGAATGGTCAGGTATCCATATATAATCTTTTAATATTCCTGATTGCATCTGCATCGATTTACGCACCTGTTGAAAACGGATTGACATTTTTAGCTGAAATACTGATGATGGACATTAAGATTGACAGAAGCAAGGAAATAGAGTCCCAGGTAATTCCTGAAGGATTAAAGGATTACTCTCTTGAAGGATATGACATTGAATTTAAGGATGTGAACTTTAACTATGATGATTTGAAGGATGTTTTATCTGATATAAACTTCACAGCCAAACAAGGTGAAGTCACAGCACTTGTAGGTCCTTCAGGTGGAGGAAAATCAACAGTTTCAAAGCTCGCTGCAAGATTCTGGGATCCGGTATCCGGAAGCGTTAGTTTGGGCGGTCAGGATTTATCAAAACTTGATTCTGAAAAACTTCTTGAAAACTTCTCAATTGTTTTCCAGGATGTTATACTATTTAACAATTCCATTTTGGAAAACATACGTGTTGGAAGAAAGAATGCAACAGAAGAAGAGGTGATTGAAGCTGCAAGACTTGCCGAATGCGATGAATTTGTTGAAAGACTTCCAGATGGATATGATACTGTCATCGGTGAAAACGGTGAACTGCTCTCTGGTGGTCAAAGGCAGAGAATCTCAATTGCAAGGGCATTGCTTAAGGATGCTAATGTTATTCTTTTAGATGAGGCAACTTCATTTCTGGATGTTGAAAATGAAACAAAAATCCAAAAGGCATTGTCCACATTGATTAAGAATAAGACGGTGATTATTATAGCGCACAGAATGCGTACAATTGCAAATGCAGATAAGATTATTGTTTTGGATGAAGGTAAAATTGCTGAGCAGGGATCACCTGACGAGTTAATGGCTCATGAAGGATTGTTTAAAAGAATGGTTGAACTGCAGAAGTTAAGTGGAGAATGGGAGATTTAATTTTCCACATTCATTCATCAAGAGGAGTATTATCTTTTTTAAATTTTCAAAACAAATATGGGTACTCCTCTTTTAAGTTTATATTGTCTCCCTAATTCTTTATGCATCTTAACGATAAACAGATTAAAAGATGATTGAAGATGAAAAAACTGTTGAATAAGTGATGTTTGTTGAAAAACTTCTGATAGGTAGTATATACACTAATCGATGAAAACTGTGAATGGTAATCTGGTGGTTAAAACTATTTACTTGAAAATTTAAATATTTTTTTTAAAGTAACATTATTTTTGGATGTGTGTTTTGTATATGGAAACTGCGGGTAGGGTTATCTGATGAGTTGATGGTTTGTTTAAAAAGATGAAAGAAGTTTAAATCTATTCAAAAATTTCAGGATACATTTTTTTTAGTTCTTCTGGTAATCCCATAATTTCAAAATCTTTTCTAAGTCTTTCTTTTATTATTTCATTTTCTTTTTCAATTAATTCATTGGGATAATCATCATTAATGAACCTATTTCCACCATCTCTTTTTGATAATTCCCATCCATTAACATTTTTGCTCATATTATCGATATTCCTTTCTAGTTAATACTATTTTTTGATTTAAATTGTTAATATAATTTATGACAATTTCGGAGTATATATTATTCTTATTTTTTGAATTTGAATTTTTGATGGATTCAAATATTATAGATATGTCTTTATGAATTTTTTCACGTATTTCATATTTTCCTATTGCTTTTAAAATCCAAAATTCTTCTTGTGAACAGATTATTTCATAATCTTCAAATTCATATTCTAATATTTCGAAATTAGCTGCAGAAGGTGCAGAATATGTATTCTTTGGGTGATTATGTATGCTTAATATTTTTCTATTTTTCATTTCTTCAGTGTTTATCCAACCAAGTGATTGGTTAGAACCGCCAAGAATACAATGGATTATCTCATTTTCCGCATAATCAATGTAAAAATTCCATTCAATTGATTCATTTGCTGTTTTTCTTCTAAATAACTCAATAAATTCACATGTTTCATCACTTAATTCTGAGGGCAAATCATTTCTATTAATTGATTTGGCAGTTGTGTCTACTTTTAGTTTTTTAAAGCTTTCAAAATTTTCCTTATTATAAATTGAATAGGAAAATGCTTCTTTTTTGGTTTCGTTCATATTGTCATTTTTTCGAATAGTTTTGGTTGTTTTGTTGTTTTTAGTGTTCATACATCTTATTTTGATTTTAAAGTATTTAAATTTTATTAAAATTATTTTTAAATGCAATTTTATAGGTTTAAAGCAATTTTACAAGGTTATGGCAATATTTCAAAGTGGGGTCAATTTTACAAACTCAGATAATTTAGGTTTGCCTAAATTTTAAATACTTTATTAAATATAATATGTAAATATATAATTAATTCTAAGAAGGTGTGTACATGAGTACAATTATTGAATTTAAAAATGTGAACAAGGAATATAAATCTGGAGATCACATTTTAAAAGCTATGGATAATGTTAATTTCACAATAGATGAAGGGGAATTCGTTGTAATTCTGGGCCCGTCAGGTGCAGGTAAATCAACACTCTTGAATCTTTTAGGGGGACTTGATTCTGTAACCTCAGGTGAAATCATTGTAAATGGCAATCATGTTGAATCATTTAAGGATAATCAATTAACAGAGTATCGTGCTAAAAATGTTGGTTTCATTTTCCAGTTCTATAATCTGATTCCAAATTTAACTGCAATTGAAAATGTTGAACTGATGAAGGATATTGTGGATGTTAATATTGACGGATTAAGTGTGCTGGACTCAGTTGGTCTGAAAGACCATGCAAATCAGTTTCCTGCACAACTGTCAGGTGGGGAACAGCAAAGGGTGTCAATTGCACGTGCAGTTGCAAAACAGCCAACAATGCTTTTATGCGATGAGCCGACAGGAGCACTTGACTCAAAAACAGGCGTGCTAATTTTAAATTTACTTCAAGTCATGAGCAATAACAGAAATACCACTGTGATTATTGTAACTCACAATGCAATACTTGCTGAAGCAGCCGACAAGGTAATCAGAATCAAAAACGGTCAAATCGAAAACATTGTAGTAAATGAGAATCCGAAGAAGGTTAATGATTTAGACTGGTGAGCAGATGCTTATAAAGAAGATGTTGAGAGACATCCGCAAGCACAAGGCTCAATTCATATCAATTTTTTTAATGGCATTTCTGGGAGTATTTGTGTTTGCAGGTGTCGGCGGAGAATCAGTCGGCCTTGAAGTAAACAGTGATAACTTTTATGAGGACACCAACTTGGCTGACGGCTGGATTTATTCAGCATACATCAATGACCTTTTTATGTATCAGGTAGACTGTTTGGGTGCAACCACTCAAATGGAAAGGCAAGTGGTAGTGGATTCGGTGGCTGATTTTGACAATGACCCTGACGTTACACTGCATTTCGTGGAAAACAATACAATATCCAAATTCTACCTGCTTGAAGGTGAAAAACTAGATATTGATGATAAGAATGGCGTATGGCTGGACAAAAGCTTTGCTGATGCAAAGGGCTTGAAAGTCGGAGATAAAATCAAGTTCGAGTTTGAAAACTACACTATAGAAAAGGAAATCAGGGGACTTGGATACTCACCGGAATATGTTTATCATGCATCAAGCTCATCCATAATACCTGATTTTAACAAAATTGGTTTTGCATACCTTTCCTACAAGGCATTTCCAACAGATACTGTGCCGTACAATGTATTGAACGTTAAGTTTGAAGGAACACCTGAAAACTACAATGATATTCTTGATTATCACATGAACGGCTATTACAATTCATTTGTTGAAAGATCCGAACACACCAGTGTAAGCCAGTTTGCAGATGAAATGGATCAGCATCGCATGATGGGAGATATTTTCCCTGTAGTGTTCATACTTATTGCAATGCTGATTCTTTTAACAACAATGAGAAGAATAATAACACATCAAAGAACACAAATCGGTATTTTAAAGGCATGCGGATTTAAAAACCGTTCCATTATTCTGCATTATGTTTCATACGGGTTCTGGCTGGTTTTGGCAGGTTCTATTCTAGGATTGATTTTAGGGCCAATGACCTTGCCTCAATTATTCTATCCGTCAATGAGTGCAACATATAAGTTGCCGGCATGGAATCCTGCATGGAGCATGAATTTCGTTTATGTGGCTGCATTGATGGTTTTAATGTCACTTGCGGTTTCATACTATTCAGTTAAGGGAATTTCCGATGAAAAACCGGCAGACACTATCAGGCCGAAGGTGCCTAAGATTTCCTCATCAGGATTTGTTGAAAAACTCGCTATCTGGAAACGCTTATCATTTAACATACGCTGGAATTACAGGGACGCTAAAAGAAACAAGTTCAGAGCATTAATGACAATTGTAGGTGTAATCGGATGCAGTGCACTTCTGGTATGTGCATTTGGAATGTATGATGGAATGAATGACCTTAAGGAATGGGAATATTCACAGATCAATCATTATGACTCAAAGCTTGTGATTGAAGAGGATACTGCGCAATCTGAAATTGATGACATTACAGACAAGGTCAACGGTGATGAAATAATGGAGGGAGCCATTGAAATCGAATCGGATTCGGCTAAAAAATCAGGTTCGCTGCTGGTGCTAAACGACACTGATTTGGTCACACCGACAGATTATGACTGGAACAAGATTGAAATAGATGATGATGAGGTTTCAATTTCACAAAAAATGGCGGACATGCTTGATGTGGGCATTGGAGATACTGTCAAATGGCACATAATGGGTTCAGACAAATGGGTTAAAACAAAAATAGATAAAATCCATGCAGATCCAATATCACAGGGATTCATAATGTCTTCAGATAAGCTTGAGGATTTGGATTTAAACTACACTCCAACAAGCATAATAACATCTGAACACGTTACAAAAGAGTATGATGGCGTAAAGGCAGCCAATTCAATGAAAGACATGACTTCAAGCTGGGATGAAATGACCGAGTCAATGTGGCTTTTAATCTACATTTTAATATTCTTCGCATGCCTTTTGGCAGTTGTCGTACTGTATAATTTGGGCTTGTTGTCATTTACAGAAATTGAAAGGGAAATTGCAACATTGAAAGTTCTCGGATTTAAGACAAGAGCATTGAGAAAGCTATTGCTGACTCAGAACCTGTGGTTTACAGCTATCGGATTTATACTGGGATTGCCTGTAGGATATTATATTCTTGCGATAATGTGGGAATCATCAGGTGATTCATTCTACATCCTGCCTTCAATATCCCTTACAAACTTCCTTTTGACATTGGTGATAACATTTGCACTGTCAATTGTTGTAAACCTGATGTTTTCACGTAAAATCAAGAAATTGGACATGGTGGAATCCCTTAAGAGTGGTGAGTAGATGTTAGCAAAAAAGATGATTAGAGATATTAAAAACCATAAGATTCAATTCATATCTATCTTTTTAATGGCCTTTCTAGGGGTTTATGTATTTGTAGGATTTGGAGCTGAATCATTTGGTTTTGAAGAGACTGCAGACGCATATTATGGTGAAACCAACCTTGCTGACGGTTGGATTTACACATCAAATCTTGACAGTGATTTTGTAGATAATGTGAATGATTTAACTCTCACTAAAGATTCAGAAAGACAACTAGTCGTTAACTCGATAGCAGACTTTAAAAACGACCCGGACATTACATTGCACTTTCTGGAAGATGATGATATATCAAAATTCTATCTCATCAGGGGTGATGAGTTTGACCTGGATGATGGTGAAGGGGTATGGCTTGATAGTCGATTTGCACAGTCCAAAGGCTTGGATATAGGTGATGAGATTACATTTGAGTTTAATGGAATTGAAATCACAAAGAAAATCAGGGGACTTGGATATTCCCCTGAGCATTTGTATCAAACCTCTGATTCATCAATGATACCTGACTATGACAAGATGGGCTTTGCTTACATGTCTCATAAGGCATTTCCAATGGATAATGTTCCATATAATGTTTTGCTTGTGAAATTTGATGGGGATTCTGCAGATTATGAAAAACAACTGGATGATGATTTGGATAGGGATTATTCATCATTTCTTCCAAGATCACAGCATCCAAGCTTTGCAGAATTTCAGGATGAAACAGAACAGCACAAGATGATGACTGATGTGATTCCAGTCATATTCATTATCATTGCAATGCTGACACTATTGACAACAATGACAAGAATCATCAATGCCCAAAGAACACAAATCGGAGTCCTTAAGGCTTTAGGATTTAAAAATCGCACAATAATGTATCATTATATATCATATGGTTTCTGGCCGGTTTTAACTGGAAGCGTATTGGGCTTTATCCTGGGACCGTTGACACTGCCTCCGATAATGTTTGATGAGATGAAACAGTTGTACTCAATACCTAACTGGCTGACAGGTTTTGACACTAGCTTCATCATCGTAACTGTTTTGATGGTTGCTCTTGCAGTGCTGATTTCATATTTGGCATGTAAAAATATTGTCAATGAGTCTCCATCCAGTGCAATACGACCAAAAGTTCCTAAAATTTCAACTTCCGGTTTTGTAGAAAAATTGGGAATCTGGAAGAAATTATCTTTCAATGCAAGATGGAACTGGAGGGATGCAAAAAGAAACAAGTTCCGTGCATTAATGAGCATTGCAGGAGTGCTTGCCTGCACATTAATCATTGTCGCTTCATTCGGATGCATGGATGGTTTTGATGAGATGAAGGAATGGTCCTACACTGACATCAACCATTATTCATCAAAACTGGTTCTGGAGGATGATGCAACATCATCACAAATCGATCATGTGGTTGATGAGGTTGACGGTGAAAAACTAATGGAATCAGCTATTGAGATTAAATCAGGGGATGTTAAAAAATCGGGTGTCATAACTGTGCTTGATGATAATGAGCTTTACACTCCAACTGATGATGATAAAAATCCAATTGAAATAGGGGATGATGAGATTTCATTATCCAAAAAGATGGCTGAACTTTTGGATGTTAAAGTGGGTGATACAATTAAATGGCACATCATGGGCTCTGATAAATGGGTTAAAACAAAAGTCACTAGCTTGCATTCAGATCCGACATCTCAGGGAATCATTATAACAAAAGAAAAACTGGATGATTTGGGATTGAATTACACTGTAACAAGTGTGATTTCATCAAAGGAAGTTGATGATAACTTTACTGGTGTTAAAACAATATTTTCAATGGATTCACTGACAGACAGTTGGGATGAGATGATGGAATCATCAATGACTGCAATATATCTGTTGGCAGCCTTTGCAGCATTATTGTCACTGATTGTATTGTATAATCTTGGACTGTTGTCATTTACCGAAATCAAACGTGAATTTGCAACCCTGAAGGTACTGGGATTCAAGTCCTCCTATTTAAGAAAGCTATTGCTCACTCAAAACCTGTGGTTTACAACAGTAGGTTTCATCATAGGTGTTCCTTTGGGTCGTGAAACATTACAATACTTATGGGGAACAATGGGTGATTCATTTTACCTGAAAGCAACATTATCCCTTAAAACACTGGTGATAACATTTCTGATTACATATGTGGTTTCTGTTGTTGTCAATCTCATGTTTTCAGGAAAAATCAAGAAATTGGATATGGTTGAATCATTGAAAGACAATGAATAACCTTTCTGACACTCATTAAGTGACAAAACCTTTAAAAATAGTCATTTCAAATTATAAATTAGGTGATATTATGGTTGAAGTAACTGCTGAGTTAAAATATATGGATTTGCTGAACGAATATCCCTTGCTCAAAACTGACCTTGTGAAAAGGAACTATAAATTCAAGTTTCTGGTCACTCCAATGGGTAAGCTTTCTCTTTGGGAAGCAAATCTTGAAGAGGTCAGTGAGTGTGCTGAAATGAGTGTTGATGAAACAGTTGATTTGTTTAATGAACTAATCTGTTCGTACTAACATTAACATCAAATATTTTTATATTTGAAGTTAAATCAACCGTTTCATATATATTCTTATTTTCAGATAACTTATAATTGCTAATTTGGTGATGTTAATGTAAATTAAGTTTCACCATTCAGTAGTTTTCTAATTCAAATCTTATTTAAATCAATCAACTTATTGTTTTTTATATGTCCTTTTTCTAATAGTATATTATGTCTTTATCTAAAAAAATGCTGAGGGATATTAAAATCAACAAGACACAGTTCATTGCAATATTTCTAATGGCATTTTTAGGTATTTTTGCATATACTGGAATTTATGCTGAGTACTATGGGTTAGTGCAGACTTCCGATGAGTACTATGCAGATACCAATATGGCTGATGGATGGATTTACAATACTGATTTTGATGATACATCGGTTGAAAAAATAAGTGAATTTACAACACAGACTGACAGGCAATTGGTTGTCCAGTCACGGGCAGACCTTGAAAACAGTCCCGACATTACGCTGCACTTTGTTGAAAAGGGAGTCCTGTCGAAATTCTACACAACGGAAGGTGAGGATTTCAACCCATCAGATTCCTCTGGAGTCTGGCTGGATGCACGCTTTGCAGATGAAAGAGACCTGGAAGTTGGAGACAACATCACTTTCGAGTTTGATGATATTGAATTTACAAAAGAAATCAGGGGAATAGGGTACTCTCCGGAATATATTTATGAGCTTTCTCCATCATCTCTGACACCTGATTTTTCCCAGATGGGCTTTGCATACCTGTCATATAAGGCATATCCAGAGGATTTAAAATACGACACCATGCTTGTTAAGTATGACACTTCAGATGATGATTTTACAGACAAATTGGATGATGCAATTGAATATTTGTCATTCACCAAAAAACAAGACCAGATTAGTGTTTCGAAATTCTCTGATGAAATGGCACAGCACAAAATGATCGGGGACGTTTTCCCAATAGTATTCATTCTGGTAACATTTTTAACACTTCTGACAACAATGACAAGAATCGTAACTCATCAGAGGACTCAAATAGGTATTTTAAAGGCAGTTGGATTTAAAGATAAGACTATTATTCTGCATTATCTATCTTATGCTTTCTGGCCGGTTTTGGCAGGTGCCATTTTAGGAGTGATAATGGGGCCAATGATAATTCCTCAGATGTTTTATCCTACAATGGCTACAAACTACAGTATGCCAAGCTGGCATCCGGGCTTTGACATGAGCTTCATATACATTGCCGCACTGATGGTTCTCTCCTCTGTTGTTGTAACATATTTATCATGCAGAAGAATCTCAAAGGAAAATCCGGCCAATACCTTAAGGCCTAAAGCACCTAGTGCATCTTCAAAATCATTAATTGAAAAATCAAGAATCTGGAATCGTTTAAGCTTCAATATTCGTTGGAACTGGAGAGATGCAAGAAGAAATAAGTTCAGAGCTTTAATGGCAATAGTGGGTGTTATGGGTTGTGTTGCATTATTGATTGCGGCATTCGGAATGAATGACAGTATGGATGAGCTGAAATCATGGGAATATGATGATATAACACATTATGAATCAAAATTATTGCTTTCAAGTGAAGCTAATCCATTGGAACTATATTACATTATGAATTACACTGACGGAAGTTTCATCATGCAGCAGTCCATTGAGCTTAAGGCAAATGATATGGAGGATACGGCATCGCTTCTGGTTTCAAACGATACTGATTTGATATCATACACTGACAGCAGCAGAAATCCTATCGATATTGATGAGGGGGATGTTTCAATTTCCACTAAACTTGCCGAAAGATTCAATCTGGGCATTGGAGATAAGATCAGATGGCATATTGTTGGAAGTGATGAATGGGTGACATCTAAAATAGGTCAGATTCATGCAGAACCGATATCACAGGGATTGATAATGTCTCCGGACACTATTGAAGATGAGGGATTGAACTTCACTCCAACCAATATTGTAACAAAGGACAAGTTCGGTGAGAATTATGATTCCATTAAGTCCGTTACAAGCATTGATGATATGAAGGAAAGCTGGGATCAGATGACAACAGCAGTGATGATGATGGTTTACGTGGTCACATTCGTAGCTGGAGCATTGGCCATTCTGGTTTTATATAATCTGGGCATATTGTCATTTACAGAAATGGAAAGGGAAATCGCAACCCTTAAGGTTCTGGGCTTTAAGACAAATGTCTTAAGAAAGCTATTGCTGACACAAAATGTGATTTTTACAGCAATTGGATATCTTTTGGGAATTCCATTGGGCTTTTATTTCATGACTCTTATGATGAATGCTGCAGGTGATTCTCTTTATTATGTTGCGACATTGACTTGGGGCAATCTGTTATTGGTGGCTGTTATAACCTTTGCAATATCGATCGGTGTTAATTTAATGTTTTCAGATAAGATTAATGATTTGAATATGGTTGAAGCATTGAAGGATGTTGAGTGATAATTCTATTTAAATGTTTTGGAAGTGTGCTTTTGTGTTTTTTTGCACTCAATAACTTTTTTTACTTGGTTTATGTAAATCTGTTTTCAGATTATTTTGAAAATTTTTTCATGAAAATGTGTTCTATTGAATCGAACCTGTCCAATCAAATAATTATTTACCTTATGTTTCATTAAATGGAACATGTTCTATTAAATTGGATATGTCCAATTGCATAATTATTATGTTGTATAGAATAAAACTTGTCCAATAGTATGGGTTATGTTCTTTTAAATAAATTTAATAGAGTTGATTTAACTAAAAATCAATATTGTGTTGATTAAGTATGGCTTTTAACTTTTTATTTTCATTATTTTTTTTAGTTAGTTCTTCGTCTTTTTCTTTTAGTTCTTTTCTTAAAGCTTTTCTTTCGTAATCGATTTCGAAATCAATTACTTCTCTTAAGCTGTTATTAATTACTTCCCGTTCCATCATTTTTAGCAACTCCTTTCCCTTATCTGTTAAATCAAAATATTTTTTTTACCATTATTGATAATGCAAATGCAATATCATTTCTAAATATTTCAGTTAGGAATGTAGGTAAATTAACTAAAAATCAATATTGTGTTGATTAAGTATGGCTTTTAACTTTTTATTTTCATTATTTTTTTTAGTTAATTCACTATCTTTTTTAGATAGTTCATTATTTTTTTTAGTTAGTTCTTCGTCTTTTTCTTTTAGTTCTTTTCTTAAAGCTTTTCTTTCGTAATCGATTTCGAAATCAATTACTTCTCTTAATCTGTTATTAATTACTTCCCGTTCCATCATTTTTAGCAACTCCTTTCCCTTATCTGTTAAATCAAAATATTTTTTTACCATTATAGATAATGCAAAAGCAATGTCATTTCTAAATATTCCTATTATGGACTTGTTTTTTCTAAATAACTTCACTAATTCTTCAGTTACATGACAGGCTTGTTTTTTTGAAGCAAACATGGGAAGCAATACCATATCAATTGCTTCATCATCACTTAAGTTATCTATATTATTTTTGATGTTATTTAATCTTTCGATAACTTCAGTTTCGTCCATGTGGATATAGAATGGTTTGAAAATATCTGAAGTAACTCTTATGTATTCTTTTTTGGAATTTTCATATCCGTTGGTTATAACAACTACTGTAAGAACCGGCAGTCCATAGTAAGTTTTTGCATAGTCTTTGTAGTCTGCAAAAACTTCTATTTTATCTTCATCCACAAGTGAGGATTGAAACTCTACATTGATTAATATTTTTTCAAATAATGTCACATTATCCGGTTCAACCAGCATTAACCAATCCATTTCACGTTCGCTACCGTCTCTTTTGATTATATTAGGGGGAAAATTCTTGACAAATTTTCCAGGTAATCCTAATCGATGATGTAGCTTTTCGGGCATCACATCAATCAGGTATTTAATTGTCACATCATTGGGGTGATGTACAGTTGGTCTTAAAATCATACATTTAACCTCAAAATTTATTTTATTGAGATTTCATGAAATCTAAATTAAACTTGTACTAGCACATATTATTCTTTATTTTGAAAGTATATAAACTTTTAACAAGTTTAAAGCAATATTTGCTTGAATTTAATAAAAATAAGTTCATATCAATATTGCAATTTATTTGTAAATGCTGTGAGCATGTTAAACAAAATTTAGAGAAAAATATGTCTAAATCAATCTCATTTTTTAAGATAATTTCTCTTCTGATTCTGTTTTGTGGCGATAGATTAAAAATTTCTGTCAGTTGTTTTAGTAAAATAACGAATTTAAAGGAAAGTTAGATTATTTTCTATTTTTGCACTGCATTTTTCAAGGATTGGATTGGAAATACTCAATATATTGGTTTTTACTGAATTCATCGTTTTTTTTTAAATGTTATAATATTTTTCATTTAAATAAATTAATTAATGAGATTAATAAAATAATTAATCATGAATTCAATTGAGGAATCAGTTCAACTATTTAATGAGGGTTACATGTGTTCGCAGGCTGTTTTTGCAGCATTTTCAGAAGAATTTGGACTTTCTAAAAATCATGCTTTAAAAATTGGGGCCTGTTTTGGAAGTGGGATGCGAAAAGGTGAAGTTTGCGGAGAATGTACTGGTGCGCTCATGGCTTTGGACCTGAAATATGGTGACAGTAAGGCTAAATGTGATGAGGTTTGTGATAAATTTTTGAATGAGTTTAAAAATGAAAATGAGTCTTTCATCTGTCGTGATTTGCTGAATTGTGATATAAACACTCCTGAAGGAGTCAAGTATGCAAAGGACAATAATCTGTTTAAGGATTTCTGTCCAAAAATGGTTGAATCAGCAGCTAAAATCACTGATGAAATAATTCATTAAGAGGTGTTTTTATGGCTAGAAAAAGTGTTATTGCAATAGTGATGGTTCTTGTAGCTGTTTTGGCATTGGTTATGGTATATAATATTCAAGAAACTCCAATCAACAACAATATTTCCTCTGCAACTTTAGATGTGTATTCTGAAGGGCCGATTGAGTTAAGTGATGTCATTGAGGATATTGAAACTGCCTCATATTATGAAGGTTATGACAATGATACTTTGAACTGGATGAAATCACTTGGTGATAAAGAAGTTTTCAGTGGAAATGGAACATTTGTGATAATGGATGCTGATGAAGCAGGCAAAATTCCTTCCCAATACGTTACAGATGTGACTATAATTGAGCATATTGAATGTGATGTTTTGGAAACTCATTCACTGGGGGATACTGAGTATCCTCGGGATGTGATACTTGTTAAAAATGTCAAATATTTGGGAGAAGATGTAATTGACATGGGTTTGGCATAGTCAATTACTTTATTTTTTTAAATTAACATATCATAATATCATGATATGAAAACCTTTAAATACATAAACATATCATAATATGTAAATATATAATATATGTGATGAATATGGAAAAAAATAATCTTGAAAATACTAATGAAGATATGTGTGAAGTATGCAATCCTCATGAAGATGCGGTAGAACGTGTCAAAGGACGCATGCCATCACAGGAAGAATACGCTGAGCTGTCTGAATTCTTCAAAATATTCGGTAATCCCACAAGATTAAAAATTATTTCCCTGCTTTCAGTAGAAGACTTATGCGTATGCGATATCTGCGAAGCACTAGATTTAAACCAGACAACAGTTTCAAATCAACTCAGGATATTGCGTGCAAACAACATAGTCAAATATCAAAAAGAAGGTAAAATGGCAAGATACTCACTTACAGACCTTCACATTGAAATGATTTACAAAGTAGGTTTAGAACATATATTAGAATAATTTTTAATTGGTGATACTATGGTAGAAAATAGATGCTATGATGCAGATTGTGCAGATGAAAACTGTCACAACCCCGAACATTACAATTACATCTGTTTTGACCCAAATTGTGAAGAGATTCACTGTGAAAATTCTAATCATTATGATAAACAGTTACTTAAAGATTATCAAGAAAATGCAGATTTAAGTGTGTATGATCACAGAGAAGAGATAGACTACGATGAAGATGTTGACATAAACATTTGCGGATGCCCAGATTGTGCAGATGACCATGATCACGACCACGATCATGACCATCATCACCACGACCATGAGCATGAAGAAAAAGATACCTGCTCTGACCCTGATTGTGGTTGTCATGATGAGCATGAGCATGATCACGAGCATGAGCATGAAAAAGTAGATGTTTGTACTGATGATGATTGTGGTTGTCATGATGAGCATGAGCATGAAAAAGTAGATGTTTGTACTGATGATGATTGT
>NZ_JAFUHT010000030.1 GCF_017468685.1 Methanobrevibacter sp. | reverse complement strand
TTTCAAAAAGAAAAATGACCTACATTACCCTACCATGTCAAGTAAAACCCATTAAATTTATCTGCATTAATTAATGTATTTACCAGATTTTTACTTTGCAAGTCAATAATTTCAGCATAACTCAATTCATCACCATTATAAGTGATGGTTGAATACATTTTGTCAAGTATTTTACTTATAATTAGTTTTCGTGCATTTAATTTCAGCAGATTATTTCTTTTATCCAGGTCATCAATTTTTACTTGCTTCCGGTTAATCAAGCTTATCACTGTTTTATCGACTATCTGTTGTCTGAATGGTTCAATCAAGTCAAATGTCAGGCTTGTCCTGTTCATCATATCATAGTGCAGGAATCCGCAGTATGGATCCAAACCGTTTAATAGTATGCTTTTTGTTATTTGCGATGCAAGTATTGCATATCCATAATTGAGCATTGAATTTAGCAGGTCAGTCGGCCTTTTGGTTCGTCCGTTGAAACCAATTTCAGTTGGTATGAAATACTTTACACTTTTCCAGTAATCATTTGATGCTTTTCCTTCAATCCCCATTATCTGCATTTTAATGTTTTTAGCATTCAAATTCAAATCATCCAATTGCTTTACGTATTCATCCATTTTTAAACGAGTGTTTGAAACTCTTTTCAATTTTTTATTTTTATTCAAAGTCTTTAAAACTCCCTTTTGATTTTTAATTTTAGATTTAATCAGTTCATGGCTTATTTTTGCTCCAAGTTTATCTTCGCTTAATTTATACTGCTTCTTTTTTAGGTGCACATTTCCCGGCTCAGGTGATTCTAATGTATAGTTCAACTCTCCGCGTGGGTTTATGGATATAAATTTGATGTTGTTTTTTGCCATTAAATCCAATGCATCAAAGGTCACATAACCTTTTGCTGTAACGGTTATGTCATCAATTGCTGATGCCTTGATTGAATCAAGGATTTCATCCTTCTCATATATAACCAGTTGATTGTCTTTTTTGTGTATTGACTTGTTGTATCCTTCTATTACTATTTTCATCTAGAACACCTTGTATAATTCCTCTTTGAATTTTATTTTTCGACCGCAGTTTTCCTTTTTTGAATAACAGCTTTGACATACAGGCATGATTAATACATTGTCATTTTCACGAATTATTTCAGAGATATTTTCAGTGAGTTCTTGTCTTTCATCATTATTCAAATCTCCTGCATATAATGAACTTTGAATCTTTCGAAGTCCATAATGCTGAAGAGTCTTTTCAATATTTTGCTGGTTTGTTTTGAATTTGCAATCAAAACTTGCTATCATGTACATGAATAAACTTATATTTTTTAATCTTTAAATTATTTAATTTTTCAAATAGAAAACTATAAATACCATGTTTCAACGAAAGCAATTTTTCAAAGTCACAACAATTTTTCAAAGCCAGTACAATTAGATTAAGCTTAAATAGAATGAATACAATACTAATTAGTAACTAAACATGAATTAATGCCAAGTTAATTCAAATTAAAGAAATTGGAGATAAGAAAATGTCAGTTATTTCAACAGTGGAATTCATGAAATTTTGCATAAGCCAAGGTTTTGAATTCGTCATGGTCGACGAGGACAATAAAGTCATCAACAAGGACAATATAGAAGAGTTGGATTCGTTAATGGACAGGAAAGGACTGACTCCATTATACGTAAATAAAACTGAAAAATAACACATACTGCATAAGGAGACTTAAAAATGAACAGATTTAGATATGATGAAGATGGAAGTATAGTGGACACATATAACGACTGCAGGAAATTTGAAACACCAAAAGAAATACTTGATTTGGTGAATGATATGGCAGCAAGCATTGAAGCATTGGAATTAAAGGCAACAGCTTATGAAAAGATTTCCGAATTTGCATATGATCTTATTTCAAAAACCCTATCCGATAAGCTGACAAACCTGGATACAATGTTGGCGATGAAACAGCTTCTGGGAGATTTAACAAAAACCATGGACAGGATAACTGACAATATTAACGATTTAAATCAGTGATTAATATGTCTAGAAAAAAAGAATTGCTTAAAGAATGCTATGAGGTTAATGAGAAGGAGTATTTCCGGCTAATGAAAGATGGACATAATATGGTAAGGGATTTTGAGGAATGGAAAATAATCCCTAAAAGAATGTACATTAATAAAGTACTGAACAGTTTATTTGAAAGAGATCCATTCATACAGAGATTAATCTTTGATGATTCCTATTCAAATTTAATCGCTGATAAAAATGATGAAGGACTTATTGGTGAACTGGATAGATTTTCATTTGATCATACCTTTTCAATAAGGTTATCAAGTAATGTTAATGTTTTCGCTGCAGATACAATAAGGGGAATCATCACATTCCCGTATTTTCATAATTGGGGTCATGTGAAAAATTGGATTGATAAAGTTCCTCTAAAAAGCTTTAGCGTATATATTATCAATCCTCTTTTGATTTTCTATGGATTGGGAACCGTTGGACTTTTCCTAACTCCAAAATATTACAATGGATATTATATTGAGTTATGCAATCGCTATATTATCTGTTTAACCGGATACCCATTGTTTCTAACATTCTCCTGTAGCGAAAATGTTGAAGAAATAAACTATTGGGATTTGGAACTGTCAAAGAATAATTTCATTGAGGAAGTATATGAAAGGAGCGGGAAAGATAAGGCAGTGTTGAAAATGCTGAATTTCTGGAAAAAGAATCCTGAAGTAAGTATTCATTCAATTGAAGATAATTTTAAGGATTATATGGATGCACAGCCGTATCCTGCTTATGCTACCATCAAATTCAATACTATCAAATCCAGTAAGGCATTTAGATTGGTTCATGAGGATACACAGGAAAGCTTAGGAAATTTCAAGGAATTTTTCCTCAATGAAATCCTGAAGGCAATTCATAGTGACGATGAGTATTTTCAATTGACTGACAGGCAATTAGAGGATATATTAAAGGGCAAATATGATTTTGAAATTATAGACTAAAATGTAAATTCTTGATAAAATGACAAAGATTAATGATATTGAATCTATAATTAGGAAAATGATAAGAACTGATGAGAGTATTATGATTCAGATTATTATGCAATGATTATGAGAATACTTTAAAGAAATTAGAAGAGTTATATTCCGCTAAAACAGATTTAATTGAATCATTAGAGGATACAATGAATGAGTTTTTTGAATTAAAACAGAATATTCTTACAAGAAAGCTCAAAATAAATTCATTTAAACTGGTTCCAACACTGATAGGCTTTGAATATAAGTTTTTTATTCCAAGAACTGTTGACAGGACTTCTAGACAATATTATTGCTACATTTCAATGATGGACAGGTTAACCAGGGAATACGACAGCATTTCAAAGGTTAAGAATAACTATTTGATATTGGACATTACCTCTACTTTAAATCTGGATAAACTATTTAAAGATAGGATATGATTCTAGTTTAAACTCTATGGAGAGGATAATATGAAACAGAAATGGAAAGAAATGCAATTTGTTGAAATCTCAATGCATGAGATTTTTTGCCTACAGGACCTCTTGGACAGCGTTAAGGATGATCCTGAAAAAGTCTGGGAGATTTTTGATGATTTCCTGATGGACTGTGAAAATCAGCTGGAGCTTGACCCCGGATTTCTTAAGGAATTGATGGAGATTGATTTGGAAAAGGATTCCATCAATATTAACAATTCAGAGGATTTTGATAAACTGTTTGAAGAGGATACTCATTATAAAACCGCAAAGGATTATGTGGATTATATAATTAAAAGGAGTGTTTGAAATGTCAAAATATGTAAATTTGGAAATGACTTACTCAACATATTCAGAGATATGTGATGCAGTGGAAAGAGCAGCAACTAATGCCAAAGATTTTGATGAGATTTCTGAGTGGATTCATCTTTTTGACTTTTTAGAAGAGGAATATGACAGAGATCGTGCAAAACAGAATTCAGATTACAAGACATGGAAACTGCATGAGGAATTATTCCAGAATAAGGAAATATATCACCATCAGTATTTTCACAAGATAAAAAGTGTTTTTGATGATTATGAGGATAAGGACTTATTGGAATGGGACATTTCCGAACAGGATAAATTCCATTTGATTTGTGATTTGATTGATGTATTTAAGAAAGAGGATACAATTTGAAAAATTTAAATAATGATTTTTATAAAATTAAACATGTAAATGGATGAAAAAATGACTGATAAATCAAATATATTGTTATTCAAAGACTATAAAATTAGGTATATATGGGATGAAGAAATAGAAGAATACTTTTTTTCGGTAGTTGATGTTGTAGGAGTGCTCAGTGAAAGTAAAAACCCTAGAAAATATTGGAGTGTTCTTAAAACTCGCTTAAATAAAGAGGGTGTTGAAGTGGCTACAATTTGTAGCCAGTTAAAAATGCATGCTAATGATGGCAAATTACGTAAAACTGATGTAGCAACCAAAAAACAACTATTCAGAATCATTCAATCAATTCCATCACCAAATGCCGAACCATTCAAACAGTGGCTGGCTCATGTGGGCAGTGAAAGAATTGATGAAATAGCAGACCCTGAAATAGCTATTGAAAGAGCTATTAGTACATATAGAAAAAAAGGATATTCAGAAGATTGGATAACACAAAGAATCAGAAGTATTGAAGTGAGAAAAGATTTGACTGCTGAATGGGATAGATCAGGTGTAGAAGAAGGTCTTGAATATGCTATATTAACTAATGAAATTAGCAAATCATCATTTGGGATAACTACTGGAGAGCATAAAAAAGTTAAAGGGCTTAGAAAAGAAAGCCTTCGTGACAACATGACTAATGCTGAGTTAGTTATTAATATGTTAGGAGAACTTGCAACAACTGAAATCAGTAAAGTTGAAAATCCAGAAGGTTTTGAAGAAAGCAAATCTGTTGCTATTGATGGTGGCACTATTGCAGGGAATGCTCGAAGGGAATTAGAGGCAAGAACCGGAAAAAAAGTTGTCAGCAGTAAAAATGCTAAAAATCCAAAATTATTGGATGAAAAATTTCTGAATTAAAACATTAATAAAATGGAATGTTAATATTTAATAAGATTGTAAATGAAAAGAAAGTTGAAAAACTTTCTATTCATTGATATTACAATTTAAATCTGTTTTTTGAAGAATTTATCATTTATTTTAAAATAAATTTTTATTCTAATTTAAATATGGGTGAAAAATCTTGAGGTAGATAATATGGCTATTCATCCCAATTATTGGAAATTTAAGAGAACCATCAAAGAACTGAAAGAAAAGAATAATAGATGTTTTATTTGTGGGTCTAGTGAAAATATTGTTCCTCATCACTTAAAAAAGGTAAAGCAAACAAGTGATGATTACTATAATAAAAATAATATTATTTTATTATGTGATGACCATCACAGAGAATATCATCATAAATATCCTCAAGTTAATTCTAAAACATTTTGTGAATATATGAGAAACTGGCTGATTAAGGAATATAATAATTATGATGAAATAGAATTTAATAAACTTAAAAAGGAAAATAAAGCCATAAAAAAGGTCAATAATAAATTAAGAAATCATTTAAAAAAAATTACATATTAAGGTAGTATATATGAAAATAGATTATATTGAAATGGTGGATTATTTTTGCGCCATTATCAATGATATCCAGAAAGTACAGGAAAAAATACCTGATTGGAAATAGTATGAAGAGCCTGAGCCAATTGAGGAGTTGCTAAAAAAAGCTAAAAATGATGAGTTTCGTTGTATACAAGCTTTGATAGGTCTTTTTATCTAACACCTTGTAAAATTATTCATTGAATTTGATTTTTCGACCGCAGATTTCCTTTTTTGAATAACAACTTTGACATATTGGCATAATCAATATATTGTCATTTTCACGAATATTTCAGATATATTTTCTGTGAGTTCTTGTCATTAATCATTATTCAAATACTCTGCATATAATGAACTTTGAATCTTTCGAAGTCCATAATGCTGAAGTGTCTTTTCAATATTTTGCGAGTTTGTTTTGAATTTACAATCAAAACTTACTATCATGTACATAAATTAATTTATATCATTCAAGGTTTTAATTCTTTGATTTTTCAAACAGTTAACTTTAAATACTATGTTGCAATGAAAGCAATTTTACAAACCTACTACAATATTTTAAAGCCACTACAATGGAATAAAACTTAAATACAATGAGTACAATACTAATTACTAACTAAAATGTAATTTTTATTCCAAAATTTTAAATTAAAGAAAAATTTATTGGAATAATTTTTAAATAAGAAAATACTTTAATAAAAAATAAGAAAATACTTTAATAGAAAATAAGAAAATACTTTAATAGAAAATAAGAAAATACTTTAATAGAAAATAAGAAAATACTTTAATAGAAAATAAGAAAATACTTTAATAGAAAATAAAAAAATTATACATTTTTTAATAGCGGTGCTAATATGTCCTCAAAGTATTTAAAAAGAAAAATTGATGAAGATTTAGAAAAATATTTACAAATGATTGGTGCTGTTTTAATTATTGGCCCAAAATGGTGTGGAAAAACAACAACTGGAGAACAACATGCCAAAAGTATATTGAAACTTCAAGACCCTGATAATATTGAATCTTATTTAATGTGGGCAGACATACAACCATCTAAATTATTGGAAGGTGAAAAGCCTAGATTAATTGATGAATGGCAAATTGCACCAGTTTTATGGGATGCAGTAAGAACTAGTGTTGATAATGTATCAAGTTACGGCTTATACATATTAACTGGTTCTACTATAGTTGATGAATCAAAAATTATGCATACTGGCACCGGACGAATTCACAGATTAATTATGAGACCAATGAGTTTATTTGAAAGTGGAGATTCTAATGGAAAAATTTCATTGATGGAATTATTTGATAATCCTGAAATGGATATAAATGGAATTCAATCTGATTTAACTATGAATGAACTCTTTTTTGTAGCTTGTAGAGGAGGTTGGCCAAACACAATAACTCAAAATAATGATGAAGGGAAATTAATGGTGGCTTATAACTATTTAGATAATATTTGTGATACTGACATTTCTACAATTGATAATATTAAAAGAGATTCTGATAAAGTACGAACTATTTTACATTCAATTGCTCGGAATAATTCAACATTGGTGAAAAATAAAACCTTACTAGATGATGTTAGAGCAAATTTTGATATTGGTGAAACAACATTTTATTCATATATTAATGCATTAAAACGTTTATTTGTAATTGAAGATATTAAAGGATGGGCACCGAACATACGGTCAAAAACAGCAATGAGAACAGGTAATAAAAAAGTATTTATTGATCCATCAATAGCAGTAGCTGCATTAAATTTAAGTCCAAAATCATTTGATACGCCGGATGGATTAAAAACTTTTGGTTTTATTTTTGAAAATTTATGTATTCGTGATTTAAGTGTTTATACCAGTTCTTTGAAAGGAAAAATTCGTTATTATCACGATGATGCTGGAACTGAAATTGATTGTGTTGTTCATTTAAGAGATGGAAGATATGCATTAATAGAATGTAAATTAGGAAAGAAAAAAATTGAGGAAGGAGCAAAAAATTTACTGAAAATTAATAAATTAATTGAAAAAAATAAAGAAGTTAGAAATCCTGAATTTTTAGCTATTTTGACTGGTGGAAAATTTGCATATACTCGACCTGATGGTGTGAAAGTCATTCCAATAGGATGTTTGAAATAGACTTATTAATTGTTGTAAACCTACTTTTAAAAAATATTATTCCTTAAAAATAATTTTGTTGATAATCTTACAAAAATTTCTGTAACTTATAAGTTACAGAATTCATATTTTTTTTGTAAATGTGAAATACCTTATCACATCACTTCAACGAAAAAAATTGTATTAACTTTTATAAACTTTTTATTACAAAATCAAAATTTAAGAAATCACCATTTTGAAACCACTTGATGTATATGTATTACTTCACTTACAATATTTCCCTAGAAACTCCAAAATTATCCAAATTTTATATATAAAAGAAACGTATATTTTATGTAATAATATACGTTAAAGGCAAAAAGATACGAAGTCTTTATATATTAAAAAAATCAATGTATAATCAAGGGTTTGAGTAAAGAAATTTAGGAGGCAAAATGCTTATGATAGAAGTTGATGAGCTAACGGACTACCTAGATGAATACTTAGAGGAAAAGCAAGAGGTAAAAAACTTAACTAGCGAAACAATAAAAAAACAGACATTCAATATATCCAAATTCATCGAATATCTTGAACAGGAAGGAATAGATGAATTAACAGATAAAAATATTAAAAAACAGTTAAGACATTATCGTAGATACTGTTTAAAACAGCGTGGAAACAAAAGAACCACAGTAAAAACATATATGATGAATATTTTGGAATTCATCAACTCAGAAGATGTTCAGGAAGAAATTCAACATGATCCTATCAAAATGAAGGATATTATTGAAGTAAAAGCAGAAGATCCTGAAACTGCAAAAAAAAGAATTGAAAAAATATCTTTAACTTGGCCACAATCCAATTTTTTCTTAGATACAATCGAACAAAGCGGTAATAAACGTGATTATGCAATTTGCAGAACATTTATTGATTCTGGAATGAGGTTAAAGGAATTGGTATTGTTAGATAAAACTGATATTCAAGTTCCTTTGAATGACGACGGATTTTATGAACTGCCTGATGATCATAATGAAGTAATTGAAGTTTATTTACGTGCAGAAACCACAAAAGGTGAGTTAAAAGACAGAACAACCTTCATTACTTATGATACACTTGAAAGCTTAAATGAAATGATGGACAGTCGTATTAAAAAATTAAGAAAAAAGACAAATGGAGTGTATAAACCTATCATTCAGAGAAATAAAGCCAAAGCTGAAAGGACACGTCAGGAACTGTTCACCAATATGAAAGGAACCAGAATTGGAAAGCGTGGAGTACAGGATCTGATTAAAAAACATGCTCGCAGATGTGATGAAAGAATTGCTGCAGAAGGAATAGATTGCCCTATAGATTACAGTAAAAGTGTTAGTGTTCACATTCTAAGACACACAGCACTGTCTCATTTTGCTGAAATACTGACTGTTGCAGAAGTACAATCAATTGCAGGACATTCTAACTCTCAAACAACTGATAAGTACATCCACATTGACCGTGAGCAAATGAAACAAAAATTAAAAATCAACAATAATAAATTTAATTAATTTTTTAAGCTTAATACAAAAATAAATTAATTTAAATACTATATTAATCTAATATATTAGTGTTATAATTTAATTATTGATTTATATGAATTTAAGAAAAAAGATTTTTGTATTAAGTGTTTTTATAATTTTTATCAGTATATGTGGAGTTTATTCTACTTTTAATCATCAAAATGCTGATGCAATGCCTGTTGTTTCCAATGAAACTGATGAATTTGGGTGTTGTTCTATAGTTTTACAGTTAGAGGGAAATGATACATTAATGTCATATAGACGTGATTCAAATGTATCAGCTGATGTTTTCATAGAACAGGTTGATTGGCATGGAATTCCAGCAATAAAGCAATATAAGACTGATTATGGTTATTTCAATCATGTTATAGTTACTAATGACGGTTGGGTTATTGGACTTGGCGGAATTGATGACGGTAAAGACAATCAAATCTGCGAAAATATAACTGCTCAAATGATTACTAAAGACCACAGCATATCTAAAAAAGCATTAAAGAAAATCCAAAACATCAAAAAACCATATGGAAGAGGGCACGTAGTTATTAAAGCTCCTAATGGAAATTATGGTTTTGCAACAACTAATAAATTAAAAACTGGTACATTAAAGCCAGGACAGTATATCTCAATTCCTAATGATTATTCATTGTCCAGAGGAGGAAATCTTTCCTTAAAAATCGATGATAAGATTAAAGCAATGAATGAATTGGCTCAATCTGATTTATATGGCCTTGACAGGCGTGAAATCATTACTTATGACTATCATGTAGGAGAAAACGGAAATACAACCGATATTTATGTTTCAAATGAAGACGGATCTCTTGTAGGTGCTGATTATAAAGACTGCATTGACAATGTATGCTTTAATAATACAACCATTAAAGGAAAGGACATCCCTATAGCTCCAGATTATAAAAAAATAGGATCTATTACATTTGAAGAAGAAAAATCAACTGCTGATAATTTAGTTATACTATTAGTCATTGTTGGTTTTGTAGTTTTCGTCGCAATATTATTCTTCGTCGTATTAAAATTTGTAAGATACATAAGATATGGTATTCGACGCTGAAATTTATTAAATTTCATGAAAATTATTAAAAAAGAGTAAAATTTGAAGAAAATACTGTATTTCACTAGCTTGATATATATGAAGCAGTTAATTTAAAGTATTTTCTTAATATTACTTGAGTATTAGTGGTAAAATATGAATAATACCAACTTTCTGTATTTACAGAAATATTGAAATGTATATTATCCATAAATATGGAAATACAGAAATATGTATGATAAGTATAATTATACTTTACATATTATCTGTAAATATCTACTACAAGTATTAATGGTAATAATATATACATACCCATTATAACTATTTTTATATATTTGCCTATTAGTATATATTTAAGGATTATATACGGAAATACTATGCCGACTATTATAATATTACACTAACAAGAATTTTAGTAAAAATAATGGATTTAAAGAGCTTATTTTAAATATTAACTTAAATTTATCATTAATTTTACCTAAAACAGTATTATAAATTAATTATCCGAATATATAATAATTTCAACCATAAGGAAAACTAATAAAGCAGTATATTTCTTTTTTAACTGTAAATTTTATTAAAATTTATTAAATTTTATAGAAATTATAAAATCTGTTAATTTCCACAAATTTCACAATCTTTCAAAAACTACAAATATCAATCATGCCATCTATATGTAATAGTTTAAATACATAAATTTTGCTGAAAAATAAATTTTAATAATCATAATAATAAAATAAAATGGAAAAAATTATTGATCTTGGTGAATGTAGGCAAATTAATTATCAAAAATTCAACTAATCTGAGAGATGATGAGCTGACACCACAATTATGCATCATAATTGTTAGTTATGAACTCCCCATAATTCAATTCACTAACAATCTGATTATGAATAATTATTGTCTCCTTCAAATCGCCAACAATTAATGCAATTTCTCCAATTTCATGAAAATTAACCATCACATTATCACCTGCAGACAACAAGCAATTCCCTAAATCTTTCATCATAATCCTCAAGACTTTTAAATGAATTTACCTTAACAGTTTTCATTTTGGAAAGTGAATCCATAATAAAAGAATTCAATTTTAAAATTGTATATTCATTTATCTCACCATTATCCTGATGATAATCAATCAATTCATAAATCGCCTTTTTGATGTCTTCATTGATGTTGATTAAATCATGCTCCAATAATTCCTGAATTTTAATTGGAGGATACATATCACGGTTTAAAAGCATCCATGTAAGTATTGATCTTATAACATAAAGATACTTTTTAATTTTCTCCTCCCTAAACTCAAGACTTGAATATTTTTTCCAATGTTTCATGCCCATAGATGCATAATGATTTTTTAAAACAATAATATCAAATCCTCCCAGACCTGAAAAAATGCTTTGAATGCCCCTGTTGATATATACTTCAGGTGAAACCAGCCATTCCCTAAGATTTGGATTGTTTTTATAGTGAAGATTCAATGCCTTTTTGATATCCCATCCGACAATATCTAAATCATCACACTCATATTCAATCACATCACGTGGCTGGTTTAATGACAGATAGCTTTTAATGTCACGTTTCTTATAGATGAATCTGACATCATAATCGGAATTTTCATTAGCAAAGCCCCATACTCTGCTTCCGGCTTCACATGCGTATAATATCTCAATGTCCTCATTCTTTTCAATTTCACCTAATATTTTTACAATTTTATCTCTCATTATCTCACCTCTTTTATGCTAAATCCCAGTTTAATTGATTGATTTTTTATAAATGTATTCAAATTAAATTATTTTATAAATTACTTAATTTCCCCACACATTTTTATTTATTCACCTACTTAAAAACAAAAGATTTATAAATAATAAAAATATAATTATTATTAATTTTATAAAACTTCTTGTTTTATAAAAGGTGATGAATCTAGAAAGAGAAAAAACAGGTGGGAGAAAAAATCTCTAAAACCCCTTTCATTATAGATTCATCATTGTTTACTTGTATTCAACTGATAATAATGCTTTTTTTGTTGTATTTTTAATATTAATAACATTAAAAGTAAATTAATATTTATATTTACAATAATTATTAGCATATTATCACCTCCGTTGAATTATTTAGGAGGTGCTGAATACAAGTTGATTACCAATGCACCATCATACCTGTTTTAATATTAATTTAAAATCAATATTGCATCAGCAATCTTTTTTTATAATTTAAGAAAATAAATTAAATTTATTTTCCATATAGATTATTAGTAGTTAGTTATATTTAAAATAAGCAGTTTTAAATCCCTACAATTTTTCAAAACGAAAGCAATATTTCAAACTCAGACAATCGACAATATTCAATTAAAAAATTAAATAAATACTCACATAGAATAGATTTTGAATATAAAAAAAGTTAGTTGTGTGAGAAAAGATTCACTGGATAATACCACCCATAATTAAAATCCAAGAAGTATCTTAATGCCAATTAAAATCAATATGACACCACCAAGGATTTGGAACTTGTCTCCAACATAATCTCCCAATTTCTTTCCGATAAAAATCCCTGCAATGCTGAATGCAAATGCTACAATACCTATTATTGTAGATGAAATCAATAGAGGATCGTTGAGAAGAGCTATTGTTATTCCAACTGCAAATGCATCGATACTTGTTGCTATTGCAAGCAAAGTTACCTCTTTAAAAGAAAAGTAATCAGTAATTTCTTCCTCATCTCCAGTTAGGCTTTCACGAATCATGTTCAATCCTATTATCAAAAGAAGTATAAAACCAACTATTGGTGCTAATGATTCAACGATACTTGCAATTACATTTCCGCAGAAGTATCCGAAAACCGGCATGATAAACTGAAATCCGCCAAAAAACAGTCCATAATATAATATTTGGTATTTGGTCAGGTGTTTTTGCGTAAAGCCCTTTGTCATTGATACGCTGAATGCATCCATTGCAAGGGCAACGGCTATTAAAAAAGTAGATATTACATTAAAAGACATTAATTAAATTTCTGTAAATTATTTTATAAATATATTGCCTTGGAGGATGATTAAATGGGAATTTCACCCACTTAATCATTCGCTTTGACGGTCGTAGGAAATAACAATTAAGTTATTCCCTAATTAAATTATTGTACATTCCTTATATTTAAAATAAGCAGTTTTAAATTCTTACAATTTTTCAAAACGAAAGCAATATTTCAAACTCAGACAATTCGTTAAAATACATATTTTATTAATCAAATAAAGCAAATAAATCAAAATTCAATGAAAATTTAAAATATGTCTGAACACAAAAAAGAAAGTGTTGATTATCTTCAGCTTAAAAAAATAATCATAAAATTAAAATCATGTTTTTGAAAAAATACATTAAAGCTCAATATAGTACGGACAGATATTTTCATATTCACCGTTTTTTAATCTGAATCCTTTTGGAATAACTCCCAATTGCTTAAATCCCAATCTTTCATACAAGTGTCTTGCAGGATTTGTTTCGACAACTGCATTGAACTGCAATATAGTAAAATTCAAATTTTTAGCCTGTTTGATTGAATCGGATACTAGCTTTTCACCTATTCCGCATCCCCTCCATTTAGATGAAACAGCATAGCTTGCATTAGCTATATGCCCACATCTTCCTACATTGTTTGGATGAAGAATATATAATCCGACAACCTCACCATCCATAACAGCCACTCCGGCATATGTTTGTGATTTGAAAAATTCATTTCCACTCACCAAATCCAATTCCTCTTCCTGCGGAAATGCATTGCCTTCACGAACTATTTCATTCCATATTTCAACCATGCTTTTCAAGTCATCATGTTGATATTGTCTTAGAATCATCAAATAATATATTTATATGTAATAGATTTAAATATTAACTATGAAAGATTTATTTGATTTTTGTGAATTTGGGGATTTGAAACTTAACAGCAGAATTGTTAGAACCGGCCTTTGGGAATCCGAAAGGGAAAAGACCGGAAACTTCACTCCTGAGATATATAACCGTTATGAAAATATTGCTGCAAGCGGTGTCGGATTAATCATTACTGAGTTGTACTCTCTTTATCCAAGAGATGTCTTTTCAAAATACACTAATACCGTCAACTACAAGCAATTTGTACGTGAAGCCCGTGACCTGACAGATCTTGTGCATATCTATGATGTGCCGATTTTTGCCCAGTTAGGTTTTGTCCAATATAACAAAAGAACTGAACAGAACATCAAGGTTGATGACGTTACAGTTGAGGATATTCGCAAAATCCAGACTGACATGATTATCGCAGCTCAAAAATTCGATTATGCAGGTTTTGACGGTATTCAGTTAGGTCTTGGGAACTATTACTTTTTATCAAGGTTCATTAACCCTACTTTTAACTCACGTGAAGACAGATATGGCGGCAGCACACTCAACCGTTTAAAAATTGTTCTGGAGATGATTAAAGTCATAAAGGAAAACACAAAGCTCCATATAAATTGCCGTTTGAATGCATTTGACGGCACAACCAATGGAATGACATTATCAGAAACAATTGAGGTATGTAAAATACTTGAAAACTACGGTGTTGATTCACTTCAGATAACCCGTCCACGTTCACCAACATTTTTCACACGTGAAAACCATGAAAAAAATCCTTTAATTGAAGCAACAGAAGAAATTATCAAAAACGTTAGTATTCCGGTCATACTTGGTGGAGGTGCACAAAGTCAAAATCAGATAAATGAACTCATCAACGAAACAGACATAGATTTTGTTTCAATGCAAAGGCCATTTGTAAATGACCCTAGCTTTTTGGTTGACTGGCAGCTTGAAGGAAACGGCGAGAGCAGATGCATAACATGCAACAACTGCTATTGGAAAAAAACAAGCACCTGTCACATCAAACCATGCTCCACATTGAATCCAAGATATACAGAAGATGAAATCTAGCCATTACCATAACTTCTAAATCTTTCTAAAAAATAGTGCAATTCCTCATCAATCTGGTACAATGTGATGATTGGCTTGTGATTTAAAAGACTGGTCAGTGCTATTAGCAAGGGAATTGCCTCTCCAACCCTTACATTTTTAAATTCAAGTGTCTGATATGTTATCTTGAAATTCTCGTTCAGATGCTGGTCAATTATTAAACCGGCAGGTATAAATTCAATCTCATTTTTTTCAATCAGTTCTTCCAAATACTTAGTTCCTTCCAATATATCATCAAAATCGATATTTTCCTTAGATAATACTGAATCGAGAAAATCATAATGAATGTCATAGTCATATTTGGAATATTGCCTGAAATATTCGTTTACCATAAGATAATTAATGAACAGTTCATGGTTTAGAATTGAATATTTTCTGTTGTTGACTATGAATTCCATAATTAATTATAGTTAAAAAAAGTATAAAAAACTAGTTATTGGATAACTAGTTTTCCTGTGGTGTATATTTTTTAATGGATATTTGGGTGAATTTTCTTATGAAGAATTTAGCCCAGATGTATCCGACGGTTCCTCCAACAAAACAGCCGAATACCACTCCACCATAAATTCCAGGTAATCCCCATCCGAAGATAAAGCAGAAAATGTATGCAAATACACTTTCAAGAATCAGTGATCTTAGAAGTGTAATAAGCAGGGAATATGTTCCTTTTCCAACTCCCTGAAACATCATTGAGGACATCATACCATGCGGAATAGCCAATACAAACAGGCTTAGAACGGATATTGCAGTTGCAATCTGTGGAGATAATGCAGCGCTTGCTTCAGTATATGAAAACATTGTAGCAATTGGAGATGAGAAAATAAACATTACTGCACCTAATAAAATTGATATTGCAAAGCCCAACTTGATTGAATAGGAATGGGCAGTCTTTAAGTTTACATGATTATGGGCTCCATATGCTACACCTGAAACGGTCAATACAGCTGTTCCAAGACCTATTAATGGAATCATTGCCAATTGTACAATTCTCATTGAAGCGGTATACACTGCTACTGCGGTTGTTCCTGAAGCCATTACAAGCATTGAATTGATAATGATTGCCAATGCTGAAAAGACTATTGTTTCTAATGTGGATGGAATTGCAACCTGTAAAGTATCCAGCATCATACTTGACTGATAATTAAAGTTTTTAGGAGATAAATCCAAGTATAAGTCTTTTTTACCCCATATCCAGTAACTCATAACAACACAGGACAATATTGCTGATAAAACTGTTGCCCATGCTGCACCAGCAATTCCCAGGTTTAAAATGTAAATGAAAATCGGGTCCAAAATAATATTCATTATAGCTGTTACTGCAATTGCTATTGTTGCTCTTCTCATATCCCCTTCTGATCTAAATATTGCTGATGCAACACCAGAGTATACAAACACCAGTAAAAATCCAAAGATTATATAACTGTAGTCCATTGCATACTGTATTGTTTCACCGGCACCCATAAACTGAAGAATAGGAACCATAAACGCTTCAATTAAAATAGTGAAAATAACTGAAACTATGATTGACAGTACAATTCCATGCAAACCTGCATTGTTTGCCTGTTTGTAATTTTCTGCTCCGATGTATCTTGCAATTAATGAGTTTGCACCTGCTCCAATACCATTTCCCAATCCGACCAAAACCATAAATAACGGTGTGATGAATCCGACAGCGGCCAGAGCATCGGCACCCAGTCCAGCTACCCAGATACTGTCCGCAATATTGTATAACATAATTAATAACATGGAAACCATCATTGGAATAGCCAGTTTGACTATTGCCTTTTTAGGATCTCCGGTAATCATTTCAATATTTTTATTCTTATTATTAGCCATTTTTACTCCCCTCTCGATTTAACTCTATCGTTTTAATAGCTATTTCCTTTAATACTTGTTGTAACAATTTTTTTTCTATTATCTCTTCACTGAAAACTTCGTCTTCCCAGATATTAAGCAAATTTATACTTTCCTTTAGGATTTCCTCGCCTTTTGATGTTAATGAAACCTTGTTCTGTCTTCGGTTTTCATCATCAATTTCCCGTATGACAAGTTCTTTTTCTTCCAATTTTTTAATTGATCTTGCAACTGCACCTTTGTTGATGTTGCATCTTGTAGCAATTTTTTCCTGGTTGATGTTTTTTTGATGGGATATTTCAAAAAGCAAGTGCAGTTGGGAGGCATTTATTCCAAAATCTTCCAGATGATGATTCAGATATATGGTATGGCCCCTTGCAATCATAGTAATTAATTTACCAATGGGAAGAGCTGAAGCATCAATTACCTTAAACTCTTCAAGTGACATTTTATCTTACTCTAAAAAAGAATCTAGATTATAATCTTCTTTTTTGACTTCTTTTGTGGTTAATTGCAATGTTTTAGATGGTTTTATTGAATAGTTTTCCATCTGCTTGAAACTGTTTTCAAATCCACTGCTTCCGGCAGTCAAAAAGAATTTTATGTTTTTGAAGTTTCCTTCGTTTTGCTTTAAATATGAAATCACTGGATTAGCAGCTTTTCCAGCCCAAACCGGACCTCCAATGTAAACCACATCATAGTTTTTCGGGTCGTATTTCAAGTTTTCCAAGTCTATGATTTTCTCTCTCATGGCATCCTTGCCGCCACGAGCGTAGCCGATTTTTCCCTGATAGTTAACTTTTGGTATGATTTCTTCAATGTCCGCATTTATTTTATCTGCGATATTTTCAGCCAGTTTTTTTGTAATATTGCTTCTTGAATAATAAACTACTAAAGATTTCATACCATAATATTATATTCTTATAGTATATAAACTGTTGCATTGACAACTATTGACATTGCAACAATTAAAAAATTAAAGTGATGGAAGGGTAAAAAAAATTATAAAAGACGGGTCCATTTGAATTTGTGTTTAGCATCCTGGACAGTCTCATCAAAAGTCTTGTCAATAGTACCGTATTCCTTTTCAACGATTTTCTGTTTTTGAGTGGTATCTAAAGTACTGTCTTTTAATTGGGTGAATAATGAGATTTCTTCATAGATTTTTGATAATTTTTCTTCAAGTTCTGCTTTTTCTTCATTAGCTTTTATGATTCTATTTTCGACAAAAGTGTTATTGACTTCAAAAAGCATTTCAATAGCTTCACCAACACTAATATCATTTTCTTTTAAGATTTCAATCTTTTCTGCTTGTTCATCAGTTAATTCAATTTCCATTTTCATAAATAATTCCCCTCAATATAATTAGTGATATATTTATTACTTGTCATTTAAATTATTTTCTAAATTTTAAACCCTCTTTAAATGCATCAGCGATTTTATCACCCATTTCAAAATATGAATGTGTAATATCATCATATGCCAAAGGATTCAATTTTTCAAAAATAATTTTACCTTTATCATCAACAATACTTTCATCTGCCTGAACGTTGACTATTTCACCGGTGATTTGAGTGTGTGATCCCACTTCTGCAATATGCATAACCTTACATTCAACAGACAATTTGAACTCATCGATGATTGGTGCATTGACTTTTTGAGCCTTGATTGGAGTGTAGTTAATTTTTGAAATCTTATCCTGTCTGTAACCTGTTTCAATTCCAAGATAATCAACTTCTGCTACCTGTTCAGCACTTGGAAAAGCCAGACAAAATTCTTCTCTCTGCAATATGCTTTTCAGGGTTTTTCTTTTAAGTGTTGAGTTGATTGCAATCATTACTGCAGGAGGATGATGTGAACACATTGTTGCAAATGCCAGTGTGCATGCATCTGCGTTTCCGTCCTCATCATATGCGCTTGCAACCACTGCCGGTGCGGGATACATCATTGTATGATTTTTTACATTGACTTTCATAATTATATATTATAAAATCATATAATATAAACATGAACAGGTTAAAGACAGCAAAACACATTTCAACATTCACTAATCCTCCGATAATATGCATTCCATTATTTTTAATTATTTGTATCATCCTATCTTTTAATGGAGCAAATTTTAATTTTAATAAGTTTGTTATATTGGAGCTGGTTTCTTTAATTTTTGCATCCATATTGCCTATGGCAATTATCTTATTTTGGGCAAAAAAATTAGGCACAGACAAGGACATATCCAACAGGTCAGACAGATACATGCCACTGATTGTTGGAATCATATCATATTTCATAGGATTTCTAGTATCATTTATATTTCATCTGGATAACTTTTTAACATGCCTTCTTTTATGTTATTCAATAAATACTGGTGTTGTTTTGCTTTTTACAACAAAATGGAAAATAAGTGTACATACCACAGGATTATCCGGACCTGTAGCTGCATTGATATTACTTTTAGGACCAATTGGAGCATTATTTGCCATACTATATCCGATTTTAATATGGTCCAGAGTGCTTCTTAAAAAACATACACTCTCCCAGGCAATCAGCGGAGGAGTACAGGGATTCTTTTTGACCGTGCTTGAAATGTATCTGTTTGTGAATATACTTAACCTTCCAATATACAACATGACAGGCCTCATAGATTCAATACTTTATATTTTGGCTATAATACTCACACCGATACTTCTAGGTGCCTTAAGCTATATAAAAGTCAAAAATCCATTAAAAACATTCATTATATTGGAAATAATTTTATTAGTATTGTTTTTCGCTTTGATGCCTGTGAATGTATTCATCATTTTCGTATTGATTTCACTAACTTCAATACTGATAAGCTTATATGCAGGCGATGATTTCATTTGGTATAAAATATTAACCAATCAGTCATTTAAGACTTTGTAATGTAAAATCAAGTCTTTACCGAGACTGTATGAGTCAGTTAATTCTAATCTAACTGCTTCATCCATTAAATCAAAACCATCTCCATCAAAAAATGTTTTGGCATTAACCCCTCCGACAACCATCGGAGCTATGCAAATGCTTATCTCATCAATCAGTCCTGCCTTAATCATGGAAAAGTTTAATGTGGAACCTCCCTCAAGCATCAGTTTTTCAATTCCTTCCTCATGCAGATAACTCATCAATGCTTTAAGGTCCACTCGCTTATCACCTGAAAAATAGAATTTGACACCCTTATCCGTTAGAGTTTTATATTTATCAGATTCCTTAAAGTCCCATTTATATTCATTGGCTCCGGCAATGATAGTTTTTGCATCACCATTAGTTATTCTTGCATCAACCGGAGTTCTGCATTTGCTGTCAACAACAACCCTTACAGGATTATCCTCAGGTTTTGCATCAATTTTGTGAACTGTCAGTCTTGGATCATCAGCCAGTACCGTTCCGATACCCACCATTATAGCATCACAATCCTTTCTTATCTCATGAACCCTTTCAAGATCCTCCCTACCTGATATATTGGAGCTTCCCGTTTGGGTTGCAATTTTACCGTCCAATGTCATTGCAGCATTCAATATTACATATGGCCTCATCTAATCACCTATATATGATAGAACATTTCCTTGACATGCAGGAAATTAACCAGTGTTTGGTTTTCAAGCATTCCAGGCATTATCAATGCAACTATAATACCAATTGCACCGAAAAATATTCCAATTGCCCAGATTATTTTAACAGCATCCTTTTCAGCAATCGGCTTTCTTAAAACCAACCTGATTAATGACTTAAATCCAACTTCTGGCCTTACAAGTTTTCCTTCATCATTTAACTGTGTCGGCTTTTGCTGTTGGCGATTCATTACCCCAGCAGAGTAGAATTTTAAAGCAGCATCTATAATATTCGGCATCAGCACGATAAATGCAATCAATTTCACCCTACCAATAAATGCAATACAAACCACTGCAGCCCCAATAATTAATGTTCCTGTATCTCCCGGAAAAATCTTAGCTGGATATCTGTTAAAGTATAAAAATGCAATTAAAGCACCGAGCATACTCATAGAAATGATTGTTACATCATACTTTCCTAAAATTATACAGGCAATGGTAAGTGATGCCATTGAAATAATTCCAAGACCTGATTCAATACCATTTAAACCGGCAAGCATATTGGTTAAGTTAGAACCGATTGACAATGCAATAGGAATTGTAATCAGATATAATAATCCCACATTAGGAGGTGCCGCCCAAATCAATGGCAAACCTGCAAGAAAAAGCAAAAAGAATTTCTCTTTTGAAGACAAAGCCAGCAAATCATCTGCAATTCCAATGATTCCGACAAGCAAAATCACAACTAAAACGATTACCAGCGGAAATGTAAGTATATCATGCATGTATATTCCGGAAAACATTCCAATAATAAATCCGAACAATATTCCAAACCCACCCATTTCAGCCACAACAGGCTTCCAGGATTTGTGAATATCTTTTCCAACAATATCCGCCGCTTCAAGTTTACGTATAATCCTAGGCATTGTCAGCCTAGTGACTGCAAAAGACAATAAGCCGCAGATTATTGCTATTGCATATAATGGAAGTTGAGGTAAAATCATCATATTTAAATATATGACAATCATTATTAAAATAAGTAGTTATTTTTTATTTAAAATATAATAAACACTTCTTTGTGGCATATCCAATTTTTCTGAAATCTCTTTAGCTGACAAGCCCTCTTTTTGAAGTTGTTTAATTTCAGAATAATCATGTTTACGTTTTCTATTGTCAAAAGAAGTATTGCTTTTTTTAAGCAGATAATAAACCCTGTTAAGAGAAATATCAAGTTTTTGTGATATTTGACGTGCAGTCAAACCTTCATTGGACAGTTTTTGAACATAATACTCTATCCCATTGCTTTTGGATTTGGCACCCCAATTATACTTCTGCCTTACTTCAATATCCAACTGGCTTAAAGCATCGATATAAGTTTTAGAGGTTCTATTATAAACACTGGGAGAACAGGTAATCTCTTCGAGATTGGGATATTTATCGATTAATTCAACAATCATTGAAGAAGACAATGCCTTTGTAATATGAATTGTGGTGAGCTCTTCATCCATATTATCACTTTTTAATTAAATCCAGGAATTTTTTGGACTTGTCCGTTTTAGGATTCTTGATTTGGTCAATGTGTTTAAGTTCCTTTTTAACTCTTGATTCATTAATGTTGAATGCATTGCTGATTCTTTCAAGTTCAATGTCTGAGTTTAAATGTATCAATCCAGCACCCAATGCAACATGGTTGAATTTGATGTTTGAATTTCTCATCTGTTTTTCAAACTTAAACTTTTCATACAAAAGCAAGTCCATTTCAGGAATAGGAATAATTTTTAAATCAGTAAAAGCATTTAGCGTATCAATTACCTTATTATATGTGGTCTGGAAAACCTTTCTCTGTTCACGGTCCAGTTCAACACGAATATATGGAAACGGTCCGATATTAATTTTACGGGCATTGTTTGAGGTTGTAAGATAATACCTGAACATGTCCCAAATAATTAAAGTGGATGCAATATTTTTAAAGGTGTTTTTATAGATGCTTTCGCGAATCTTCAAATCCCTTTTAAGAGATCTTGTCATATTGCCGAATTTATCCATATAATTGAGATTTTTAAATTTATTTTTTATTTGTGCCTTTCTCCATGCCTCAATAGCATCCAGATCATACTTATCAATGAAATCAGGACTCTGGTTTTCAAATTCCTTGATGATTTCATCATATTTGTTGATTCTTTTAAAATCAGTCAGTCTTCTTTTCAGTATTTCATCTTTAATTTCAGTGATGATTTCCTGTGAATATCCAACATAAGCCAGTGCAAGTGCTGTTCGTGCATGCTTGTCATCAATAATTGCTGGTTTTGTCCTGTGAAATCTTAAAGCCTCAATTCTTACATTTCGACCATATCTTTTTCTTACCTCTTCCTCATAGTTGTCAACATATTCACTGTCAAGAGTCACACTCTTTCTAATCATACGGTTATTCTTATCCCTGAACTTAATTACCAGAGAAATTGTCTTAACTACACCTTTACGTTCCTGTTTTAAAATGTTTAAAACCTGTTTAAATGATTCTCTTGCATACTGTGACAATTCACTCATTAAAACCATATAATTACCTGATAAAGGCAAATATGGTATGATTTCAAGGCGATGAGTCAGGTCCTTATTGACTTTAAATGTAAAAGCTGTGCTTTTGCAGCTGCAAACACCACCATTCTGTTTATATTCATCCATTGAATATTTCTTATAGCAGGAGTTGCATTTAACATAACCGAACTGTTCTAGATTTCCAAGTGCAATTTTATGTGAGTCAATAGCGGATTTCACACGGTCCAGAATATTCTTTTTGGCATTGGCTTTCATTCTGAATATCTGGTTATGGCGACTGTTTTCACGTATTTCATCAGCTGCAACTTCAGCAACTGTTTTGGTTCCGTATTTGTTTAGGGATGTAAAAGGTGTGGTGTATCCCTGTACATCCATATCATCCTTTAATTTTAATAAATAGTTTAATCTGTCATCTAGTTTAAAGTATAGGCTTTTGAATTCATCAAAATCTTCAATATTATCTAAGCTGATTGAATCATTTGAAATTTCTTTTAAAAAGCTTTCAGCTTTATTGACTAGGACAGATTCAGGCATTTTAATCTAATCTATTGGATTCTTTCACCGACTTCAGCGTTTTCATCTGGGCTGAGCAATGCTCCTGATGCACCGGTTGCTAAAATCATACCTTCTGATAAAGTTCCGAATAATTTTGCAGGCTGGAGGTTTGCAACTACACATACTTTTCTTCCGATTAGCTCTTCTGCATCGTAGAATTTAGCAAGTCCTGCAACGATTTGTCTAGGTTTTTCCTCACCAAGGTCAACCTGTAATTTCAATAATTTATCGGATTTTTCAATTTTTTCCGCTTCTTTCACTTCACCTATTTTTATTACAAATTCATCAAATTGATCTATTGTTACTAAATCACTCATATTTTCATCCTCATTTTCAGTTAAGTTTTCTTTTAATTTAGCTTTTTGAGCTTCAATTTCTTTATCTTCAATCTTTTTGAATAACGGTTTAGCTTTATTTATTTCATGGCCAACAGGCAATGCAATTTTTGCATCCTCCCAATTTTCAAGTGAATCAATGTTCATTATTTCAGCTATTTTATCTGCTTTTGTTGGAAGGAACGGTTTTAACATGTAAGCTAATGTTTTTGCCAATTGATTAGATAAGTATAAACAGTTGGAAGCTTTTTGTGGATTTTCTTTAATTGCTTTCCATGGTTCTGCATCGTTGAAATATTTGTTTCCTTTTTTGGCTACCTTGAATATTTCAAGAAGTGCTTCTCTGAATTCATAATTAGCAATGTATTCTCCTACTTTGTCAGGTAACTCTTCTATTGCAATTCTGAATTCCTCATCTTCTGAAGTAGGATTTGTGTATTCAGGTATTTTGCTGTCGAACTGCTTTTTGGTAAAGACAAATGTCCTGTGCAGGAAGTTTCCAACAACATCCGCCAGTTCATCGTTGTTTCTTCTCTGGAAATCATCCCATGAGAAGTCAGAGTCTTTGTTTAAAGGAGCGTTGATTGCCAGGTAGTATCTTAAAAGATCAGGATCATAATCTTTTACGAAATCAGCTATCCATATGACCCAATTTTTACTTGTTGACATTTTTTCTCCTTCAAGAGATAAGAATTCACCAGCATATATCATGTCCGGCAATTTGCATCCGTATGCCTTTAAAAGTCCAGGCCAGAATATTGAATGGTGGTAGATGATGTCTTTTCCGATGAAATGCACCACATAATCGTTCCAGTATTCCTCCCATTTCTTTCCTGATTGCTTTGACCATTGGCTTGCGGATGAGATGTAACCAAGGAATGCTTCAATCCATACGTACAATACTTTACCTTTTGCCTCATCCAATGGTACAGGTATTCCCCAATCCATATCACGGGTTAAAATCCAATCGGTCAATCCTTCTTTAAGCCAGTTTGTTGCATAGTTTTTAACGTTTGCAGGCAAGTTTTCATTGGATGAAATGTATTCTTTCAAATCATCCTCCAATTCTGACAACTTGAATGCATACTGGAAAGTGTCCTTGATTATAGGAGTGGTTCCACAAGTGATACAGTGTGGCTCATCAAGTTCTGTTGGATTTAGAGCCTTACCACATTTTTCACAGTGATCTCCTCTAGCTTCTGCACCGCAAACAGGACATAATCCTTCAACATACCTGTCCGGCAGGAACTTTTTACAGTTCGGACAGTACAATTGCTGGATGTCTTCCCTGTAGATGAATCCCTTGTCGTACAATGACTTGAAGAAATTGGAAGCAAGCTCATAGTGTGCTTCATCAGTGGTTCTTGTAAAATTATCCAATGATATGTTCATTGATTCCACATCACGAACAATCATATCATGATATCTTTTTGAAATTTCTATCGGTTTTTTATTTTCCTTATCGGCTTTAACTGCAATTGGAGTTCCATGTTCATCAGTAGCACAAACCATCAGCACATCATTGCCTATCATCCTATTGTATCTTGCATAAATATCTGCAGGCAAGTATGTGGAACGGATATGGCCTAAATGACATGGTCCGTTTGCATAAGGAAGTGCACATGAAATAAATATTTTTGACATTTAACTTATCTCCTCAATTATTTTAAACATATAATAATTATGTAATTAATATATAATAAAGTATTATTTTTTAACGGCGTTATATGAATAAAATTGAAATTCTAAAATTTAATAATATCTAAAAAAAGCAAATAAAAACTTAATAAAAAGGGCAGATAATTTAAAAATCAACCCTATTTATTAAAAAATCGACTTAAACGATTTACAACATGTAATTTAAATTATTTAATTTAACTTATATAAATTTTTTTAAATAATTATAATAGTAATACTTTTTATAATATAAGTAATAATAGATAGTAGTCTAGAATTGATAAAAATTTTTAAAATAAAAAACGAGGCATTTAAATGATTTATCAACATGTATTATTTTTCCTCTTAAGGAGGTGTGGACTTGGTTGCAGTATTATTCGATGGCATTATTTTTTTAGCCATTACTTACTACTGGTATTTCCTTATACAGTAGAGTGCTGCTATTGAAATGAAGTTTCAAAAAAATGAATATAGGTTATAGTTTTCAAATTGAGTTTTCGATGAAAAAGAAGCAATGAAGTGGAATTTTAATTAATGATATAATTGATTGATTTGAGATGAATTTTCTTTAGGGTGAATATAAACACCCAACCATCACCACATCAACAAACAAAAAACAAAATTGATTTCAAAAATGAGTTACCTATTTAAAATATAAAATAAAAATTAAAAAGCATGGCAGAAGTTTCATTTATAAATCCATTATCCGATGAAGGAAGACAAATCATACGAGAGTACGGAGATTTAAATCAGATATTTGACCATGATGAAACACTCATGGAAACCTGCATACACACTCCAAACCAAAGAATCTCAGATGACAGTCTGATTCCTAAATCATATTCCGATTTATGCATGAAACGAATGCAATGGGCAATAGAAAAAAAGAACAATAAGAATTTTACCCAAGCGGAATTCGAATATCTGACAAATGAAGATATTTTCGCTCAGGATGTTGTTACCTTCCATATTCTATGCCAGGCCATTGCAATACAGTTCAATCTGGGATCACGTGAAACCAGACTGTTTATCGAATCCCAGGGAACACTGATTCTGGAAAAGCTTGCAAAAATCCCGCCAATGTCAAGGGCAGAAATAATAGATGAAGTTCTTGATGAGGTAAAAGTGGATGGTGCAATTCACTGGAAATCACTAAGAGACATAATAGCAACCAAAAAGCTCAAACTAACTGACATTCTCATTGATGAAGGAGATATTGTTCTTCAGCAGGATGATTTCCTATACCGATTCGGCGATGAATTTATCGACAGAAGCCCTGAGAGAATGTACAATATACTGATCGGTGACAGCGTAAAAGAACAAATCCTTTCAAGATTGATAATGCAAAAAACCGAAGAATACATTGCAAGAATCAAGGAAATGTCTGCTAGAATTGAAATACATCCGGCAATAATAAAAATAGGCGAAGAGCTAAAAGAATTCATACCTGATGAAATCAGCAAATACAACCAATACTATGCTGGAAGCGGAGGAATATACGGAACAGTTCAGGCCGGAAAACTAAATCCTGACGCTTTCCCACCATGCATAAAAGCAACAGTAGAAGGAATTTCTTCAGGTGGGCGTAACGATGCAATCGTACTTTTATTAACATCATTTGCATCTTATGCAAGACTATACCCTAGAATATTTGCTTCAGATGAAACAGTGAAAGTATCAGATATGGATCCTGACCTTACAATAACTGAAAATGAGATTTTACCTTTGATTTTTGATGCGGCTGACAACTGTACACCACCATTATTCGATGATCAGCCACAGGAAAAAATAAACATCATATCAAAGCTCGGATTCGGAATGCATGACAGGGTAGATATCAACCACGAAGGCGAAACCAAATGGTACACACCAATGAGCTGTGAAAAAATTAAAATACACTTGCCTAACCTATGCCATCCAGACAAATCCTGTAAAGGAATAAACAATCCGTTGTCATGCTACGGACGCAAGAAATTCCAGCTGGACAAGGAAGCTCCTAAAGACTAGACTGTGAAAACTTAAATGGATTATGGTCCTCATAAATGGCATCATAATATTTGTTTAAAATCTTGGACTCCCACATATTATAATTGTACTGATAGTCCTTTTCAAAATTATAGGCTAAAACACCAATTGTCCTTTCATATTCATCAATATCATTTTTTTCACAAAAATCAGTTATGATATCCGGTATATACTCACATGGATCATCACTGCTGAATTCAAGAAATTCCTCATATTCTCTTGGTGAAAAGAAATCCTTTTCATCAATAGGATTTTCATCCGATTTAATAGTGTACAATTCAATATAAATCTCATGAACCAAAGGAATCTGATTCAATTCAATACTTAAACCATAAACATTACCAGTTTCCAAATTCAAAATAGTATGACCTGTTTTAATACCTCCCATCCAACTGTCATAAGCCGGTTTGACAATGTCTTCAGGAGTTAGGCCGGATAAGACTGTCTTAAGATGTTCGACACCAATAACTTCAACAATATCTTCCATAAAAATATTTTGTATATTATAATTAATATAAGTGTGCAAAAACACAAAAGCACACTTACTTAAAACATAAATACTTTAAAAATAAATTTATTATCATGTTTTCTAAAGCGACAATCAAAGAGCGAAGGCAATACTATCGTGAGGAATGGGACCCGAAAGACCTGCCGGATTTCATTTCAAAGGATATCAAAAAAAGAGAGTTCGGTTTTGACCATAAAGGAACCGGACCAAATGACAGATACAAGGTCTTCAGCGGAACAGAATCATTACGTAAATTCCTAAGATATAAGGCACCGTTTGCAGCCTATATCTCAGTAGCTTTTTACAACAATCCTCGCCGCAGGGAAGATTGGCTGAAAGCAGAATACATCTTTGATGTTGACGCAAAGGATATACCTATCAGATCATGTCAATGCAACGGAGTGTGTGAAATTTGTCTTGGCGAAGCTTTAGAAATAGTCAATACATTAATAGATACATTGGAATCTGATTTGGGTTTAAAAAATATCCATCTTATCTATTCAGGCAGAGGATACCACATAAGAATTCTTGATGAAGAAATGATGCTTGCCGGAAGCGAGCTAAGGTCTGAAGTTTTAAAATATGCCGCTGGCGCTGAAGTTCCAAAATCACAGTTTATAAACTCAGAAGTATCCAACCAGAGCTTTAACTTTGAACACTTCTCCATACCTATCGGATATCAGAAAATATTCACTGACCGTGTGAAATTCAACATTCAACACCTGACCGGCAAAGAAAAGCTTGACGGAATCAATCCAAAACTGATGAAGGACATTATGGCCTCAAGACATCACCTGGAAAATGATGAATGGGGATTATTCAAAAGGGACATCGGCCCTAGAAGATACAAAAATCTTGTTGAAGCCATGGCAAGAGTAAACCTTGCAACAATTGATGCTAAAGTTTCAATCGACCTTAAAAGGATACTTAGACTGCCTTCCTCACTTCACTCCAAAGTAAGCATGAAATGTATGGAAGTCAAAAACCGTGAAACATTCGATCCACTTGATAAGGCGGTCCCTAAATTTGTATATGAAAGAAAAGGAGTTTAAATTATGGATAAAATTTTAAGAGATATTTTTAGAAAAAGCCCATACTTTGAAGAGATTAATGAAAACAGATTCGTGCCAGAGTATTTAGGTTTGGTTGTCAATGGTGTAGTCGTATATCACGTTAACTGGATAGACATAGTTGAAAAGGAAATAATATTCATGCACAAGGATATACAAACCCATCCGATAGTTTCATTAGTTCTGGAAAATCTGAACTCACTTATGATAATAACATCAGACGGAATAAAAGAAGTATTATGAATCTGATTCCAGACATTTCGCTTTTATAATCTGTGAAATCTCTTCTGGAGACCCGTCAGCCGGAACCACATTCCAGTTATATGTGAACTTCTGAGACCTTAAGCGATTTTGCCTCAAGGAATCAATATTTTCAAACATTTCAGTTTCCTCATCCCTAGAACCTATTCTTCTAAGTGATTCTTCTGGTGAAATATCCAAAAAGAACATGCAGTCGGATGTCGGAAGAACAAACGCCACAACCTTATAAACAATAGTGTTAATGACATTCGGAAGATACATTACAGCCAGAATATATCTTGAAAATATCAAAACGTCAACATCACGGTTATAATAATACATATGAACAGATCTGATTGCATCCAGTCCAAAATTAAGGGTTGCAAGAATATGGTTTAATTTACCTGTTTTAAGAAGAGCCTGTTTGGATCTTCTACCAAACTTATTGTCATTACATGGATGAGACCTTACAATAACACTTTTTCCCTGCTTTTTATACATTTCAGCAAGCAGGTTCACTTGTGTATCCTTTCCAGACCCATCCAGGCCATCTATGACAATAAATTTCTTCATAAAATCACAAAATAATTATTTTGAAGGCATCTCTATTAAGTTTTTAATAGGGTAAAATTCAGTGTATTTGGAATTTCTCTCAATAGGATTTCTTCCAAGGTTTTTGACGATGCTTCCTAAAGTATCGATTGATGCATCAACACCATCAGGTGCACCTGAAGCTGCAGACAATTCATCTCCACCTAAAGTTCCACCTAAATCATTTGCACCGGCAGTTAGTGAAACCTGTGCGAATCTGAATCCCATTTTTACCCATGAAACCTGAATATTTGGAATTAAATCTCTAAGCATCAGTCTTGAAACTGCATATAATTTTAAATCCTCTGTTCCGGTAGCACCAAGATTGGTTTGACCTTCCAAAAATATTGGAGAGTATTCATGCATAAATGTCATTGGAATAAATTCAGTGAAACCATGAGTTTCTTCCTGCAATTGTCTAATAACATCAATATGCTCTACCCTTTCTTCTAAAGTTTCTACATGGCCGTACATGATTGTTGCTGAACCAGGTATGCCCACTTCATGTGCAGTTCTGACTGTGTCCACCCATTCTGCCACACTGACCTTTTCAGGACAGATTATTTCTCTTGACCTGTCAGTTAGGATTTCAGCGGCGGTTCCAGGCAATGTATCAAGACCTGCATCACGCAATCTTTCACAACCTTCTGCCAAATCAATTCCGGATACCAAACATGCATCCCTAATCATTGTTGGTGAAAATCCATGTATCAATACATTTGGATATTCCCCTTTTAATAATTGTAATAAATGCTCATAATATTCAATATCTGCATCAGGCAATACTCCACCCATTACACAAAATTCATGAGCTCCCTTTTCAACGGCACCTTGAGCCTTTGCAAGTATCTGCTCATCATTTAGAATATATGCTTCAGGGTCATCGGCATCCTTACCGAATGCACAGAAACCACATCTAACTGTACATATATTGGTAAAGTTAATATTACAGTTATTAATGAATGTCACGTTGTCTCCAACGATTTCGTGTCTTAAATAGTCTGCTGTTGCTAGTAAAGGATATAAATCTGATCCTTTAATATTCATTAAGTGATTTGCTTCTTCAACAGTAATCTGCTCATCCAATGATTTGGTCAGGATTTTTTCTGTTTCAGAAGAAATTGGTAGTTTATCAAACATGCTAATATATAAGTTTTAAGTTAAATAAAAAGGTTTCTATTAATTAAACCAATTGTATGAAAATGTACCTTAATAAAAATTGAAAAATAATAATATTATTCATAAAAAATTAAAATTAATTGAATTAAATACCTTTTTATACTAATTTTTACATAAAATTATTATCAACAAAAAAAGTGATAATATGGATAGTAGTGAAGCTATTTATAATGGACTTAAAGATGCAGAAATAGACTTTATCGTAAGTGTTCCATGTGTCAACCTATCAAAATTACTAAATATGATTGATGATGACCCTGAAATAACACACATTCCTGTTACACGTGAAGAGGAAGGAATCGGAATATGTGCCGGAGCATACCTTGGCGGTAAAAGAACAGCAATTCTAATGCAGAATTCAGGACTTGGAAACTCCATAAATGCTCTCAAATCCCTGATGGAATTGTATGAATTTCCATTAATAATGATAATGAGTCATAGAGGTACTGAAGGTGAAAATATATGTGGACAGGTTCCTATGGGTGAATCCACAACAAGAATACTTGAAGGAATGGACTTTAAGTTTTTCAAACCTGCAACACCTGAAGCGGCATATGATGACATAAGACTGTCATGGGATTTATCCGAAGAGGAAGGAAAACCGGTTAGCATATTGCTTGAGATTAAGTATTGGTGATAATATGGCAAGATATGAAGCGATTTATGAAATAATGGAATATATCGATGAAGAGTTGGTAATCTGCAATATAGGATTTCCGTCAAGAGAACTGTATGAAATTGAAGACCGTTCCAAAAACTTCTACATGATTGGATCAATGGGTCTTGCCTCATCAATAGGTCTGGGACTAAGTCTTGCAAAACCTCATGAGGATATTGTGGTAATTGATGGGGACGGTTCACTTCTGATGAACATGGGTTCACTTGTAACCGTATTTGCAAACAATCCGTCCAATCTGACATGGATTGTAATTGACAATGGCGCTTATGGTTCCACAGGTAACCAGGACACTTATGCACAAAAGATTGATTTGGTTGAAATTGCTAAAAGTGTAGGGTTTAAAAACAGTCATTATTTTGACAACATTAACTTAAAAGACATTATCAAAAGTGATGATGCAAGTTTTATTGTTTATAAAACCGAAGCAGGCAATTCTACAGCACCGATAATTGACCTTGACCCAATCACCATCAAAGAAAGATTTATGAGTTCAATTAGATAATTGAACTTCACACTTTTTTTATTATTTTGTTTGTTAATTATGTACAACTTATTAAAAAACAGATTTAAAACTATTTATTTTATATATAAAGATTAATCTGTTAACTAATCAATTAAATATATGGATGAAAAAGAATTTTTTCTTATTTTAGGTTTTGTCAAAATTTCTCCTTACAGGACAAACACTTTAAAGTCAATAGGAAACACATTGAAAATGCCATCAGAAATTGCACGTGAAAACAATTTAAAAACCAGTCAGGTATCAGCAGCACTTATTGATTTGAAAAAGAAAAATCTTGTTTTGTGTGTTAATGAGGAAGTCAGAAAGGGAAGACTGTACAAATGCACTCCCCTCGGATTGCAGATACTGGAAAAAATATGAACCGAATATAAGTTAAATAATTTTAAAAAGTTCATCAATAATTCATTAGCTTAACAATATAACCTGTTAAAATATCAATGCAATATTGAATATTTCAAATATAATTAAAAAAATATAAAAAGTAAATACACATAGGATGTATGTATTTACTATCTTACTTTAATTTTGACTTTTTTTGAACATATTTTTGTAAAGACTTGTACCATTATAATTAAGTACTGCATTATATGTTCCTTTTTTATCTAAATGTTGCATTACCTTTGGAATTGGTTTTACACTGAATAATCTTTAAAGTCATGTTCTAATTTAATTTTCAGTCCCATCCAATTGTGCAATCTTATCATCAAAATCATTCAATTTACGGGCCAGTCCTTCGAAGTACGGAATGTAGACTTTAGAAAATGCCAATCTTTCAGGATTTTCACCAAAATCACTTATTTCCTCTCTAACCCTTTGGATTTTACGTTCAACTTCCTCATACATCAGGTCACCCGGGAATTCACCAATGAATACTCCATCAGCACCATTTTCAAGTGCATGCTTAATATGATTTGGCCTTATCCTATTGACTGAATGTACTTTAATAATATGGATAGATTCAGGATATGAAATCCTGTTAACTCCAATATTATCTGCTGCAGTATAACCTATTGTATCAAGGAAAACTAGAATAGTACGTTCACCTTCCTGTTTTTCAGATAAAATACCATCAATGGTTGCTGAAATCTTCTCATCAATATTACCGTTAATATTAATAGCACCATGTTGACAGACAGTTAAACATTTTCCACAACCATCACAACTCATAGGGTCTAAAACAACATATGCATCAACTATACTTAATGCCTTGAATTTGCATTTTTCTAAACAATCCCCACATAACTGACATTTTTCAGGATCAATGTCAGCAATAAATGGTTCAATTTCAACCCCGCCATAATTATATTCTGCAACTTTAGATGCAGCGGAAGTTGCCTGCATGATGGAATCTGTAATATCTTTTGGATCCTGTGCAGTACCACAAACAAATACTCCCTGAACATCTGTTGTTACAGGTTTAATTTTCGGATGTGACTCTTTAATGAAATGGTCTTCTGTTGTTCCTATATTCAATATTTCTGCAATCTCCTTGGTACCTTCTGACGGTTCCATTGCTGTTGACAATACAACCATATCCGCTTCAATTTCTTCAAATTCACCTTTAATTGTATTTTCAACACGGACTATTAAGTCATCTCCCTTAACTGCTACTTCACCAGGACGGCCTCTTAAAAATCTTACACCGTTTTCCTGAGTGTGTTTGTAATATTTTTCAAACATTCCCGGAGTTCTGACATCCGTATAACATACAACAACATCAGTGTCAGGGTATTTATGTTTAATAATATTCGCATTTTTTGAAGCAACAGAGCAGCAAATTTTAGAACAATATCTGTGACCATCAGGTTTTTCATCTCTTGAACCAACACATTGAATCATTACAACTCTTTTAGGTACTTCTCCATTAGATTTTAATAGTTCTCCTTTTGTTGGACCATTTACACCAGTAATACGTCCAAGTTCCATTTGAGTAATGATATCTGGATGTCTTGAGTATGAATAATCCGGTCTTTTATCAGGATTTATTAACTGATGACCTGTTGCAACAATAATTGAACCAACTTGCAATGGGAATTTTACAGGTTTCTGTTTTAAAGTGATTGCATCCATCATACACTGACGTTTACAGTCCCCACATTTAGTACATGCATCAGGATCAATAACATAAGCTTCAGGATATGACTGTCCAAATGGTCGATAAATTGCTTTTCTTTTAGATAATCCTTCATTCCAATCATCTGGAACTTCAATATCACAAACGTCAACACATTTTCCACATGCAATACATTTATCCGGATCAACAAATCTTGGAGATTTTTCAACAATTAAATTATAGGTACCTGCATGACGGTCTGCTTCAACTACTTTTGAATTAGTTAAAACAGTTATATTGTCATTCCATACCAAATCATTTAAAATTGGATTTAAAAGACACATTCCACATTCTTCAGCAATTTTAACTGGTGAAAATACTTTACCAATTTTAGCCATGTATCCTCCAAGAGATGGAGACTGTTCAATTATAGTTACTTTTTTTCCTTGTTTTGCCAATGATAATGCAGCATTCATTCCTGCAATTCCGCCACCAATAACTGCCACATCTTCTGGAATTGGACAATATATTGGATTAACTTCATCGGATTGTTTTACTTTTTCAATAGATGCCTTAATTAATGTAATTGCTTTTTTAGTTGCTTTTTCTTTATCATCATGAACCCAAGAACATTGTTCCCTAATATTAGCCATATCCATTAAGTATGGGTTTAATGGTTTGACATAATCCTGAAATGTTCTTTCATGACTAATTGGTGAACAAGCCGCTACAACAACCCTATCCAAATGACGTTCAATAATTGCATCACGTATGAGTTTACGTCCATTTAAAGAACAGAGGTTTTCAAATTGTTCAATAACTTCCACATTCAAAGCTTTTCGAACTTCATCAAGGTCGACAATATCAGAAATATTTCCACCGCATTCACATAGAAATACTCCAATTTTTAAATTATCAGTCATGATTCAACCTCCTTTAATTCTTTTATTACAGAATCTATTTTAGAAGTGTGTGCCTGTACACCTACAACGCTTTCCCAATCTGCACCCATTGCTATAGCAATGAATTGAGAAATGTTTAAATGTATAGCTTTAAATTCTCTACCTTCTCTTTCAGAGATTAAAGGCTGATACCTGTCAAATTGTATATGACAATTAGGACATAAATGGACTAATATTTCAACATCCTCATCTTTAAGAGAATTCATTTTATCTGCAGTTGCTGTAAATGACAAATCAGGATTTGAATATCTTTGTCTAAAACCAGTACCGCATGAAGCACGTTTGTGATCATACCATCCTATAGTTTTACAACCGCATGCCTCTATAAGTTCATCTATAATATTCGGATCCCTTACACCTGCAATTGTGTCTTCATAATGTACTTTACAGTAATGACAGCCATGGTGAGTTGCAATCTTATATTCACTTAAATCATATTTGATATGATTTTTAATTTCATCCTTTTTGCCATACAAAATATCTACAAAATGGAAAATATTTTCTGTAGGTGTTAAATCATTTTTCTCATATTTTAAATGTTCTAAACCATTTTCTTCAAATAATTCATTAATGTGTTCACGTAAATCATCTTTATTATTAAGTAATTTTACGGATTTTTTATTAATTGCATAACATGTTGCACACATCATTACAAGATTAGGTCTTCCAAGATTCTGTGCCACTTTGAAATTACGTGCTCCTATTGCTGATGTTGAAACTTGATCGAAAACATCTGAATAATGTCCTAATCCAGTACAGCAAGTTTGTTTTTCAGAAATTCCATAGTCAATTCCCAGTTTTTCAAATACATATTTTGTTGAAGATTCAATGCCTGGATATTCAACACTTACAAGACAACTTCTAAATAAGAGGAGATTTTTATCCGGAATATTTTTCATTCTTTCACCTCTGCTTCTTGTGATTTTCTAATTTTTTCCATTCTTTCCTTAAATCCTGTAATTGTAAGTATTAAACTCACTTCATCAATCACATCTTCCGGAGGCATTAATGGAGGATAAAGATTTAATTTTTCCCTATTTTCATCTAATTTATCAAATCTTATTTCTTCCCAACCTGGAACATCTTTTGCAATGTCATCAAAAAAGATTTCTGGAATTGCACCAATAGCTGCATCAAAATAACTATCTGCAAATCCTAAGTATTCATATAGTTTATCCCAACCAATACCACGATTAATTGCAAACTGTTTTAAAATTTGATTTACTTCACATACACTATTTCCCACTGGGCATACACTATGGCAGGTGTAACAATAAAAACAATTCCATAAATAATCCTCTTCCATTATTGTTTCATCACCTTCCAATACTCTTTCAATTATTTCACGAGGATTGTATTCAGAGTGACGTGCTGCCGGACAGGTTGATGTGCATAATCCACATTGGACACATTTTAAAACACCATCATCTTTAGTGTTTTTCACATTTTTTATTATATCATCTAAAAAGTCATTAGGTGAATCTGATAATTTTTGTTGAGTAGTCATTTAAACCACACCCTATTATAAAGTGAATTCCTGTGTTTCAATTAAGTCTTTTAATTGTTTTGATAGTTTATTTCCTCTTAATCTATCAGATTGTCTGCAGACAATTGGAACATTTATGTCTTCACCTTTTATTTTTAAATCAACATCTCCAACATTCATGTCAAATGCATCATATGCACAGTAATTGGCACATAATCCGCAACCGAAACATTGTTCAAGGTTAATTTGTTTATTTTTAAATGCATTAGTTGGACATATTTCCTGAATGGTACAGTTGTTACATGTGTGACATTTTGATTTGTCAAATTTAGGTCTTAAATCATATCCGTCCCACATTTCTTTGTAGTTTGTTTCACCTAATGGCAAGTGACGTCCTTTTATCTCAGCTAATGGTAATTTGACATCTTCATCTGTTATAAGTAAATTATTATAAATTTCCTCATTTAATACTGGAATTGGAATTGCTACAGTATCATAAACTTCTCCACCTTGACCGGTTTTATAACCACCAAGATAAAACGGATCCATTTGTTTGTAGTCTGCAGTCAGCATCAAGTTTGGTTTTTCAGCACTTGATCTTGTACCATCACCTAAAATATAACCTTCAGCTCCGTTAAATAAGAATCTTGTACCGGTTTTTATCACATTATGCGGAATATCATTTTGTAATGGATTTAATGCTCCACAACCTGAAAATGTTAAACCTGAACAGTTTCCATCCAATGGTATTGCTGAAAATATTGAACTTATTGGTTCATTATAGGTGTTTACAAATGCAGTGTAGTTTTTGAATGCCATACGGGTTCCTACAATTTGACCTCTTCCAATATCATCAATTGTAATGGTATTTTCTATGGTTTTACCCTCGACACTCTCAATTCTTACATCAATAGGATTTCCTTCAAGGAGTTCTTTTAAAACAAATCCTCCTCCATAATTATGATCATCTATTGAATGGGTTGTTCCATGAAGTATTACATCAATAGCTCCTAACCATTCATTCGGACATGGTCCTGCATGTGCTGGAACACCATTCAGATATACTTCTTCTGCCCTTATAAATTCACCAGGCCCTGAAACAATAAAGTTTAGGATAGCAGCTGTACCGCTCATTACTCCGCAAGTTCCGGTTGTAACTACATCCACTTCATCAAAACTTGGTGCATCTCCTTTTTTAATGAGCTTTTTGAACTCATTTGCAGTGTAGATGTTTGCATCACCATTTTCAATCTTTTGATTGATTTGGTCAATAGTTCTATAATTACTCAATTTACATACCTTCTTTTATCTCTTTTTCTGTAAAATACAGTTGTTCTCCTCGAAGACTTCCACAATAGTCTTAAGAAATGTAATATCATAACTAGAAACTTTTGCCCGATTTTTGTGTTTCATAGTTGATGAAAAAATTTTCATCTTATTTTTTAGCCCGATTTTATCAAATAGATATTATTTTCACCTTCTTTTTGATTTTACGATGATTTAAGAGGAGTCTGATTTTTTGATTTTTAATATATTTTTATCACAATAGTTATATTTTTCCTTAAAATGAATTACAATTTTCTAGTATTTAAATATTTATTAAATTTAATTTTTTAACTAATATATAAGGCCGTTATAATTAATTTTAAAAAAATAACGGCTATAATATTTCTAAAAACTAATCTAACTGAAAATAAATTAATAAATAAAAATTAAATGGATTCCAAACCTAGAATAACATCATCAATTTTTTCTTTACTAATACCTACAGTCATTTCATCATCTTTTATATCAGCAGCTTTTCTAGATCCGTCACATCCTAATGTGAAATTAACATTCTTTTCAACATATGGTTCAGCAAATGCATCACCACATAAGGATTGAATTCCTGCAAATGATGATTCAATTTTATCACCAGTGAAATAAACAATACTTTGAGCCAATTTCATTCCGCCGACAGGTTCAGTTATAATTTCAATTACATCCGGTTCAAAATTAGCTTTATCTAATGGGGCATAAATTATTCCCCAATGTTTATCCTCAACAATAGAAAGTTCAGATGTTAAATCTTTTGCTGTATCCTTATCTTTAAATCTGCCGAGTGAATAATATTTTTCCCCACTTGCAAGCATTTCAGGCATATCACGAAGACCTATTGCGCCAGCTCCACCAAGACATAACTGTTCTTTTAAGGTAGAGTAAAATTTTTCTCCAAGTGATGCCTTTCTAACCATTTCACAATGTCTGATTTTCTCATCAATCAATTTAACATCTTCAGGAATCTCATCTTCTGAATCTATTAATTTAATTGCAACTGGTTTTGAATCCAAATTAATTTTTTCTTCAATGACTTCACTATATCTTTGATTTTCAACTAAAAACTCATATGAGTATAATGATGAGTCAGTTAAAGCTGGAATTTCAATACCGAAATATTCAAAGATAGCAAGTATTGGATTTAAATATATATCTGATTGATTTTTATAGATTTCATCAATATATTTTTTATAGCAAATTAGATTAGTGAATAATGTAGTATTTGTCCAATCAACATTGTTATTTCCTTCAACAAGTGAAATAGTTATTAATTCACCTAGTTTTGCCTGTGTTTTTTCTTCAAAATTATCTACGCATCTATGATATAATCTTTGTGTATTTATTGAAAAGTTTTTTTCAGTGAAAATTTGATTTAATATTTTAGAAGTGTAATCTAAAGATGACATTAAATCAACCTCCATTATTCAATAAAGTTTTTGGTGTGCTAGACATAATCTTGTTTTCAATATATTTAAAAGTATTGATAAATTCAAAAAATTGTTTAAAAAAAATTACAAAAAATAATAGATATTTTAATTTTAACAATATTTAATAATAAATAAATATAATTAGTTAAATTTTAATTATACAATGTTAAATTTTGTAAATAGAAAAAATAAACATTTATAACAATTGTTAATTTAATTAACAAAAAAAATTTAATTAAAAAAATAATTAAAGAATTAAGATTCGATTTCATCCAATTCTTTAATTTTTAAATCAAAATCATTAAATTTACGAGCAAGACCTGAGAAGTAAGGAATATAAACTTTTGAAAAAGTAACCCTGTCAGGATTTTCACCCATCTCTGCAATCCTGTCCTTAACTCTTTGAACTTTACGTTCCACCTCATCATACATTAAATCACCTGGGAACTCTCCGATAAACACTCCATCAGCACCATTATCCAATGCATAACGAATATGTTTCGGCCTTACACGATTCACAGAAATTACCTTAATAATATGAATGGATTCAGGATAGGATAATCTGTTGACCCCAATATTATCCGCTGCAGTATAACCAATATTATCAAGGAAAACCAATATCATACGCTGATTAGGCTGTTTTTTAGATAATGCTCCTTTAATAGTGGCCATAATCTTCTCATCAATATTACCATTAACAGTAATAGCCCTCTGATTACAACCAACCAAACATTTTCCACAACCTGTACAGCTCATAGGATCAATATATATTTGATCATCCTGAATACTCATTGATTTATATTTACATCGGCTAATACATTCACCACATAAACTGCATTTATCATGATCAATTTCTGCGATAAACGGTTCTATTTCAACACCACCATAATTATACTCATTCACTTTTGATGCAGCAGCTGTTGCCTGCATGATTGAATCAGTAATGTCTTTAGGCTCATGAGCAGTACCGCAAACAAATATACCCTGAACATCAGTTGCCACAGGCTTGATTTTAGGATGTGATTCCTTAATGAATCCATCTTCAGTAGTACCAACATTTAAAATATCTGCAATTTCCTTAGTACCCTCTGACGGCTCCATAGCAGTAGACAACACTACCATGTCTGCTTCAATTTCAATAAATTCCCCTTTTAAAGTATCTTCGGTTCTAACTATAAAGTTATCTCCTTTTTTAACTACTTCACCCGGTCTTCCGCGAAGGAATCTTACTTCATTTTCCTGAGTGTGCTTATAGTATTTTTCAAACATTCCAGGCGTACGTACATCAGTATAGCATATCAAGACATCAGTATCAGGATATTTATGCTTGATGATATTGGCATTTTTGAGTGCAACGGTACAGCATATTTTGGAACAGTACCTGTGACCGTCAGGCTTTTCATCACGTGACCCCACACATTGAATCATAACAACCCTTTTAGGCACTTCACCATTAGATTTTAAAAGCTTACCTTTAGTTGGACCATTAACTCCAGTAATACGGCCTAATTCTGATTGTGTTATTACATCATCATATCTTGTATAACCGTATTCCGGACGTTTTTCCATATCAAATAATTTATGACCCGTAGCAACAACAACAGAACCAACTTGAAGAGGGAATTTTTCACTTTTACCCCTTAATTTAATGGCTCTCATGCTGCATGCTCTAAAACAGTCCCCACATTTTGAACAGTTATCCATATCAATAACATATGCTTCAGGATAGGATTGTCCGAATGGTCTGTAAATTGCCTTACGCATTGAAAGATTGTCATTCCAGTCATTTGGAACTTCAACTTCACATACTTCCGCACATTTGCCGCAGGCTATACATTTTTCAGTATCAACATATCTTGGAGACTTTTCCAATATTAAATTATATGTTCCGGCTCTCCTTTCTGCTTCAATGACTTTAGTATTAGTTAAAACTTCAATGTTTTCATTCCAAACAAGTTCATTCAATATAGGGTTTAAAAGACACATTCCACACTCTTCAGCAATCTTAACAGGTGAAAAAACCTTACCTATTTTTGCCATGTGCCCTCCGATTGAAGGAGACTGTTCAATAAGAGTCACTTTTGTTCCCTGCTTTGCAAGAGACAATGCCGCATTCATTCCAGCTATTCCTCCACCAATCACAGCCACTTCATCTGGTGTCTGACAGTAAATTGGATTCACAGCATCAGACTGCTTTACCTTTTCAATTGAAGCGTTGATTAATGTAATTGCCTTATGAGTAGCCTTATCAGTATTGTCATGCACCCATGAGCATTGCTCACGGATATTTGCCATATCCATCAGGTAAGGGTTTAGAGGTTTTACATAATCCTGAAATGTTTTTTCATGTGAAATCGGCGAGCAGGCAGCCACAACTACCCTATCCAAATCATGGTCAAAAATTGCATCACGAATTATTTTACGCCCATTAAGTGAGCACAGGTTCTCGAACTGCCCAACAAATTCAACATCCAACTCTTCACGGACCTTATCCACATCAACAATATCCGAAATATTTCCTCCACATTCACATAAAAACACGCCAACTTTCAAATCATCTCTCATTTTTCAACCTCCTTTAAATCCTTAATTACAGAATCAATTGGAGTTGTATGTGCCTTAACACCTATTACCCTATCAAAGTCACCACCCATTGCAAGTGCAATGAACTGAGCAATATTCAAATGTATTGCTCTGAAATTCCTACCCTCTCTTTTACTTATTAAGTGTTGATACCTGTCAAACTGTATATGGCAGTTCGGACATAAATGAACAAGAATATCAACATCCTCATCAGCTATTGCATTCATTTTATCAGCTGTTGCTGTAAAAGACAGCTCAGGATTTGAATATCTTTGTCTGAATCCTGTTCCGCAGGTTGCCCTTTTATGGTCATACCATCCGATAGTTTCACAGCCACATTCCTCAATCAGCTCATCAATGATATTCGGATCTCTTACACCACCAATTGTATCTTCATAATGCACCTTGCAGTAATGGCATCCATGGTGAGTTGCTATCTTGTATTCACTTAAATCATATTTGATATGATTTTTAATCTCATCCTTTTTACCGTATAATATATCCACAACATGGAAAATGTTTTCAGTCGGTTTGAGGTCATCCTTTTCATATTTCAGATGACTTAAACCGTTCTCATCAAACAGCTGATTGATTTTGCATCTCAAATCATCCTTTTTATTTAACAGTTTAACTGATTTCTTGTTTATTGCATAGCATGTTGCACACATCATAACCAGATTAGGCCTTCCCATTTCACGTGCAAGACGGAAGTTACGTGCTCCGATGGCTGTTGTATCCAACTGTGAGAACACATCTGAGTAATGGCCAAGTCCTGTGCAGCATGTCTGTTTGTCTGAAATTGCATAATCAATTCCCAGTTTTTCAAATACATATTTTGTTGATGCTTCAACACCAGGATATTCAACGCTCACAAGACAGCTTCTAAACAAAAGCAAATCATTATCTGGAACATTTTTCATGATTCATCCTCCTGTGAAGCTCTTATTCTTTCGATTTTTGATTTAAAACCGGTGATTGTCAATATTTTACTGACCTCATCAATAACATCCTCAGGAGGCATCAAAGGTGGGTCAAGTTCCAATTCGTCACGGATTTCATCCAGATTCTGTCTGAAATCCCACCATCCCGGCACGTCTCGGTCAATGTCTTCAAAGAATATTTCAGGTATTGCTCCAATTGCCGCTGTGAAGTATGAGTCTGCAAATCCCATGTATTCATATAACTTATCAAAACCAATATTGTGAGCTATTGCAAACTGCTTTAATATCTGGTTGACTTCACATACGCTGTTTCCAACAGGACATACACTGTGACAGGTATAACAGTAAAAACAGTTCCAGATATTGTCATCTTCAATGATGGATACATCACCATCCAGTACTCTTTCGATTATTTCACGAGGATTATAATCAGAGTGTCTTGCAGCAGGACATGTTGATGTGCACATTCCACACTGAACGCACTTCAGAACTCCGTCATCTCTTGAATTTTTAACATCCCCGATTATGTCTTCTGCAAAATCAATTGGTGAGTCTGTAATCTTCTGTTGAGCAGTCATATAACCACCTATAATTTAAACTCATTATTTTCAATTAATTTCTTAAGTTTCAAGGACAATTTATTTCCTCTAAGTCTGTCTGACTGTCTGCAAACAATCGGAATATTGACATTTTTGCCGTTGATTTCAAGTTCCACTTCTCCGGTGTTCATCTCAAAGGCATCATGCCTGCAGTAATGTGCACATAATCCGCAGCCGAAACATAATGCGGGGTTAAGTCTTTCATCCTTAAACGCATTTGTAGGGCATACTCTTTCCACTGTACATGTGTCACACTTTGAACATGCAGTTCTGTCATATTGAGGTCTTAAATCATAATCCTTCCACATTTCATAATAGTTTGTTTCACCGACCGGCAAGTGACGACCCTTGATTTCAGCTACAGGCAATTTCACATCCTCATCCGTTATGAGCAAGTTATTGTAGACTTCCTCATTTATAACAGGAATAGGTATTGCAACAGTATCATAGACTTCTCCGCCCTGCCCTGTCTTATATCCTCCAATGTAATACGGATCCATCTGTTTATAGTCAGCTGTCAGCATAAGGTTTGGTTTTTCAGCACTGGAACGTGTTCCATCCCCTAAAATATAACCTTCAGCACCATTTAACAGGAATCTGCATCCTTCTTTAATCACATTGTGAGGTACATCATTTTGAAGAGGGTTTAGTGCACCGCATCCTGAAAATGTCATACCTGATAATTTACCTTCAAGAGGAATTCCTGAAAATATTGAGCTTATAGGATCATTATATGAATTTACAAATGCAGTGTAGTTTTTAAATGCCATACGTGTTCCGATTATTTGACCTCTTCCAATATCATCAATTGTAATCGTATTTTCGATAGTTTTTCCTTCAACACTTTCAACACGCACATCGATTGGTTTTCCTTCAAGCAGTTCCTTGAGAAGGAATCCACCACCATAGTTATCGTCATCTATTGAATGTGTTGTTCCATGAAGAATTACATCCAATGCCCCAAGCCATTCATTCGGACATGGTCCTGCATATGCCGGAATTCCGTTAAGGAATACTTCACGGGCCCTTATGAATTCTCCAGGTTGTGATACGATGAAGTTAAGTATCGCTGCTGTACCACTCATTACTCCGCATGTTCCTGCAGTTACAACATCAACCTCATCGAAACTTGGTGTGTCACCTTTATTTATGAGTTTTTTAAACTCTTCTGCCGTATATATGTTAGCTTCGCCGTTTTCAATCTTTTGATTGATATGGCCGATACTTCTAGTTGTCAATTTATTACTCCCCTAATTATTTAATTGCCAACGCTCAGTTAATACTAAGTTTTAATTATATTTTACCAACAGTATCTCCTCTTAAACCCTGTCTTAAGGTTTCAAGAGAAGTTATATCATCACTGGAAACATTGCCCAAGTTTACTGTGTTTCCAAGCTTGAGTATGAAAAAGACTTGCTGGTCCTTGTTTGGCGCTTCCCATAAAAGTTTGCTTCCGTCGAAGTTATCCAGTATATAGTCTATTTCATCTTCCTTTGCATTGCCCGATTTATCAAAGATTCCGATATTTTTTCCACCTTCTCTGGCTTCTACAATGATTAATGATGATCCTGAGTCTAATTCCTTTTGCATATATTCTATTCTGTCGTCAAGTGACAGTTCCTTGTCAAGATTAGGGTCTTTTTTGCCCACTTCTGATAAAACTTCAAATCCGTTTTTCCTTGCAAGTTTTATGCAGTTCAGCTTTTCTTCATGTGGCAGAGGTATGGACCCGTCTGATATTTCAATTGCCTCAAAGCCCAATTCCTGTGCACGGCTGAAAAATTCATCCAACTTATCATTCATATATGCAAGTTCAAATAATGTTCCTCCTGTATATGGAGTAATCTGATGGGACTTGTACATCCTGACTTTTGCTTTTATTATTTCTTCATCGTGAATGATTGATGTTCCCCATCCGAATTTCAGATAGTCTACGTATTCACCGGAAATATCCATCAGACTGCTTGCTGTTTCAAGGCCCAGTCCTTTGTCAAGAACCATGGTTATTCCGGATTTTCTTGGTTTTTCTTCTCTTTTTTTAGATAAAAATTCAAAAGCTTTCAAAATAATCACACGTGTTAATTTCAATTTTCAAATAATAAATATTAATTAATTGTACATAAATCTTTTTAACACTTTGCATTTAAAAGGTAATAAAAGGGTGTTATACAAAATCAAAAAAAGAATAACGGGTCTTATAAAAAAAATAGAAAAAAAGTTTAGGACGCATGAAGTTCATTTTGTGATCTGACAACCAGGTCAGATAATGAATTGCGAACATTTTCAGGAATAGGATTATCTTCCCTATCAGCAATTATTTCAGAAATAATCTTACATAGAACAAAAATAGCATGTTTATGTTCGGCTTTTGTCTTATGAATGTGATGGGGACTTATTTTCAGGGAGATATATTCACTACAGTCATTTGAAATTTGGTCATCTTCTGCTAAATACTTTAAAACATATACTAAAAATTGGTGCATTTGTATCATTTCGTCTTTATACATAGATATCTAACCCATTAATTAACTAATTTCAGTTAGTTAAAATTTAACTCCTTTATTATATACTTTAATATTATAAATTAATCATATTTAAAGTTTGCATTCAAAAATATGTTACCCAAATTAAATGTTAAACTAAATTTGATTAAATTCAAATTTAGAGGTTTCCACAATTTTGGGAAGTCTTCCGACAGTTCCGACATTATCATCGCATATAATCAAAACACCATCAAAAAACTCACGATAGTTATCCGCACACTCAAGGGCATTAGAAACTTTCACCTCACCAGACTCGCCTGAAGCTTCATTGGCAATGCGTGTTGCAAGCCCATCGGCAATAGAAGGTGAATGTGACAGTACAGTAACGCTATCTGACATGCCTAAACTGATGGAATGGCCAATTTTCCCGGATGAAGTGCAAATTCCCAGAGGATGATTTCTTTTTTTTATTTCAAAAGCTATATTATTGCCCAAAATCTGATTATTGGAATAAATACCACATAAAATTTTTCGGTCATTTATAAGTGCAATGTCACCGCCATTTTCTACAATAGAATTTTTTGAATGATGACGAATTAAATAATCAAGAGACAACTCAGAAATCGTACCTGCAACACAGGCCATAGGCCCCACATCAGCCAAATAAGAAGATTCATACATTTTTTGAATGATTAAGGGCAAATCATCATCTTCGTTTTCAATTGCATCCATAGAAAGTAAAAAATCCTGATTATGAGCAATGTAGCGTTTTAAATCGACTCTAATGGATGATATATACTCCTTTAAATTATGATTTTCCAAGTCACTTTTCAGTCTTATATGAGTTTCGCCAATGTCAATTTCCATATTATATAATTAAACTTTTATTTATTAAAGTTATACTATAATTATGAAATCGTTAAGCAAAATGCTCTGTCTGGTTGATGGTGAACATTATCTGCCAGTTACTCAAGAGGCAATAGATACATTAAACAATTTAGAACACATTGATATCAGGGGCGCAGTATTCATAGGAGGGACAGAAAAACTGAGGGACGATTCTGAAGAGTCCTATTCTGAAAAGCTCGGAATACCTGTTCAGTTTGCAAAAGACAAGGACATACCATACGACATCATTGTTGAAATGATAAGAAAGTATGATATTGATACTGTCTTTGATTTAAGTGACGAACCTATTCTCGACTATCCCAAAAGATTCAAGATAGCCTGCAAAGTCCTGAATGAGGGAATATCATATGAAGGACCTGACTTTAAATTCGATCCGACTTCACAATATGAGATTATGGAAAAACCTTCAATCACCATTCTTGGAACCGGTAAAAGAATAGGAAAAACTGCAGTTTCCGGTTTCGTTGCACGTCTCATTGACAAAAACGGTTATGAACCGTGCGTAATTGCAATGGGAAGAGGAGGACCTGAAGAACCTGAAATCGTTCATGGAGAAGAATTGGAAATCAATGCAGAATTTTTACTCGAACAGTCTGAAAAGGGAGTTCATGCTGCAAGTGATCACTGGGAAGATGCACTGATGAGCAGAATTTTAACAATTGGCTGCAGACGTTGCGGAGGAGGAATGGCCGGTGAAGTGTTTTTAACCAATATGAAAAAAGGAGCACACCTTGCCAATGAAGTTGACTCCAAATTTGCAATTTTTGAAGGAAGCGGTGCTGCAATACCTCCAATAAAAACCAACAAAAAGATAGCTCTGATTGGCGCAAACCAACCAATAGAAAACCTGACCACATATTTCGGACCATATCGTGTTGCTTTAGGTGATCTGGTTATTCTGACAATGTGTGAAGAGCCAATGTGCAGTGAAAGCAAGATACGAGAAATAGAAGAGTTTGTAAGTGAAATAAACCCTGACGCAACAGTGATTTCAACTGTGTTTAGACCTAAACCATTAGACAATATTGAAGGCAAAAAGGTTTTATTTGCAACCACAGCTCCTGAAGACGTAAAGGACAAGCTTGTAGAATATCTTGAAAACAATTACAACTGTGAAGTTGTAGGCACAACCGCTCACCTGTCCAACAGACCTCTGCTTCGTGAGGATATGCAAAAATATATGGACAAGGCAGATGTCATGCTGACCGAGCTTAAAGCGGCTGCTGTTGATGTTGCAACACAGGATGCAATAGCACATGGCCTTGAAGTGGTCTACTGTGATAACATTCCTGTTGCAATCAGCGATTCATATCCTGATTTATCTGAATCTGTTATTAATTTGGTGGATTCTGCAATTGATGATTTTAACCAATCATCATAATTTTTTTCTTTTTTTAGTGGAAAATTGAGAGAACTGACAAAACCCATACAATTAAAGTTACTATCAGCACATATTTTCCATGTTTTTTGGCATTTTCAGAATCTCTGGTTAAAAGATAGATTGAAATTATCAAACCTATCAACGGCATTATAACAGCACATACATAACCTATTATCACTGCAAATGAATGTTTATTTTCACCGCTTTCAACCTTAAACTGATTGACATTTTTCACATACGGATTGTCTTCCATAGTTTCGAGGTTTATTCCGCAGTTCTTGCAAAACTTAGCTGAGTCTACCAATTCCTCTCCACAGTTTTTACAAAATTTTGACATGTTATTCCCTTATTCTGATTTAAACAGTTTTTCTATTAGCTCTTCCGATTTTCTGTAGAAATTGAGTTTCAGTACTCTTTGAAGAGTGTCCGGTGCCCCTACAAGTTCAAGCATCTGATCCCATGGAATATATACTTTTTTTGCATCCTGCTGGTGGCACAGCTCCAAAGTTTTTGGCAAATTACCCTTACTTGAATCCGTGAGTATAACTGTAGAGTCATCCAAACTTTGGTTTCTTCTGACAGATTCATCAGATATGATTTCTGCAATATTAAAATTAGTACTTTCATCATCACCCATCAGATTCTCGATGACCTTTTCATTATTTTGAATGGACAATCTGAATATGTCCTGGTCAATGAAATACACCTCACCAACATCAAGCTCATTGTCCAAAAGTGAAGTGAAATTCTGTGAAACATCCTCAGGCTCTTCTTCCTCATCAAAAAATTCAGGATATACATAACCTGACTTGTCAACAAAAGTACTTTCACCGGCGATAATCTTTAAAAGACGAATAATTTCCTTGTTTTGATTCTCAATATTTTTATTAATTCTAATTAACTCAGATAATTCAGACATAATAATTAATATGAAAAAGCTATTTATTAAAATTTTTTAAATGAAGAACCCCATCAGATTGACACAACACAGTTAAAGAAAAAATAGTACAAAATAAATGAACTGATGGGATTCCTCCAACCATCACCAAATAATTGAGATTGCCAATAAGCAATCCCATTTACTACTATGAACATCATAGAATATATATTTTTTGATATAAAGCTAGTACAATATTGCAAATTGAATATAACTTAACAATACTATATTAAAATTGATATTACTGCATTAAAAACATGTAATATATTGAATTTGATAACTTTTCATCATTGGCAAATTTCTCAAATCCCAAAGAATATCTGAGCAATGTGACCCTTGGAATCAAGACATTGTCACTGTCAGGGTTTAAAACAATTCCATCCATATCCTCTGATAAAACAAAATTAACAAGCATTGAAAGATTTATAACCTGAGAATATGTGAATTTATCAGTGCTTACTTCTTTGAGCTTGTCCTCACTTGAAAAGACTGTTGCATAAACTCCTCCGACATTATCTGTAAACATCTGTGCTAAAGGACCGGAATCCATCATGGAAATGACACCATCCTTAGCCTTCAAGGACAAATCAACATCACTGACCATCAAAGTCAACAGATTGGATTGGGACATCTTTTCAAATAGCGCCTCATAATTGCCTACATTTTGAGGGTTTTTGATGAAATCTTCCAAATCTTCATTTCTTGAATCCTTTAATGCCTTTAGCTCATCAATGGAATATGTGTTTGTAGAGTAAAAATTGGTTTTAGGTATGTTTTTAATATCCAAAATGAACTCTTTGCTGAATACATACTTTTCAGTTGCAGGATTTAGGATATATCCATCAATGTCACTTGTCATCAGAACATTCTGGTATAACTCAAAAGAGTTCTGCATCAGCTCGATATCCTCCTCACCCTTAAAGAATTTATTGAACTCATCAGGATCTGTAAAAAGAGGAGTGAGTTTCAGGCCATTGTCATCCTCATAAATTATGAAATTTAATGTAAATTCATCCCTTTTAGCTGGAATATACAAGTTTGAATACCTGAATTCATTAATTAGTCTTAATGTCAGCTCTTCGGTCAGTTCATTGTTATTTGCGTAGATATCTTCTATAACTACTCTTAAGTGTTTGTGATTAGTCATCAAGAGTATTTTGTTTTAAAAGATATTTAAATGAATCTGGTAGGAATTTATCCTTTTTAATAAATTCCCTAATCCTTGAATCGATGAAATAGGTTACGCAATAATCATCATGTGACCTCATTCCCCTTCCATAAGTTTGAATCAGGCTCAATGCCGTTTTATAATTATACCAATCCTCATCAGCATTTGCCCTTAAGCGTATTTGCTTATCTGCCAGGTCAGGATATGGCAATTTATACAATATCTGAAAACGACACAAATCACCTGGCAAATCCACACCCTCATTCATTGACGGCGAAATCAAAACGCTGGCATCATTTGAATTCTTGAATTTCTCAAGCTGCTCTACACGATTTTGGGTGTTGTGTTCTATCAAACGGGAATCTAAGAGATTATCAATCAGATAATCCCTGCACTGACCGCTTACAGTATGGATAATTCCTTTTTCATTTTCATGTTTTTTTAAAATGGATTTAACCACTTCCACAGTTTTTGGAGCATTTTGCCTGATTGTTTTATGTGACAGATTGAATTCATCCACTTGTTTTATAGGATTTCTTGTCAAATCAAAGGGAGATTTACGTCTTATCGGATATACTTCATCATCATTTAAACCCAGACATCTGGAAAAGAATTTATAGTCAAGGATTGTTGCACTCATAAAAATACATACATCACCATAGCGAAGCAAGGTGTTTTTTGCATAGTTATCAATTTTCAATGGTTTAAATTCAATTACCTCATAATCCGAATCATAATCGAACACCCAACTGTAGGGATCATAGGTAATGTTTTCAATGAAACGATTACAGTCGCTTATTTCCTTTTTAATGAATGATATCTTTTCAATCAGATGTGGCTTATTGACATTGGCAATTTTATCCAATTCCTTTTCATACAGGTTTTTTACCTCCTGTATAAATAAAATCCATGTGTCATAATCCCCGTTTTCCAATTCATAGAGAATCTCATCGGTTACATCAAACTTGAGATAATCCCTTAAATCATCCATTAAAAATTCAAGTTTCAGCTGACCCATTATCGTATTTTCAAGATTATGGGCCTCATCACAAATCAGTAATTGCCTTTTGGTAAAATCTCCAACATAATTAAGTTCCAAAAACATGTAGTGATAATTGGAAATGACTGTTTTGGAGTTTAATGCCTGAAACTTTTGAATATAATAATCGCAGTCTGTTTTTGGATTTTCACATGCATCAGCTTCAAGTATGCATTTTCCTTCATCACATGTCAAATCCAAATCCCTTCTGCATCGGAAATTTTTCCTTCCTTTTACAAGGCTCAGATTTGAAAAATCATCCATATACTGGTCCTGCAGTTGTTTGGTGACGGTTAAAATGTACGATGATTCATAAATTGATGATAATGTTGCAGCAATGGCAGATTTTCCTGTACCTGTCCCCGCTTCCAGAACTATGTATCTGTAACCCTTATCGATTGCATAGACGATTTCTGAAATTGTCTCCAATTGGTCTTTTCTGGGATTTTTAAATGGAAAATGCCTTTCAACTTCAGGACTTATTTTTGAATAGTTACTATACTGCCACATTAAATAATATTTAAATATTTAATACATATTTAAATTAACCAGAGAGCATTTGAAAAGTAATCATGAATCATATTTTTTAACTGATTGAATCAAATCATCCATTTCATTTATCAGATTATCAACATCCTCTTTTTTGGACAAATCTTCATTCAATACAAGTTCATTAGATAAATCATCCAGTTTATCCATAATTGCGTTTAGGATTTTGATTTTAGATTCTATTTCACCGGCAATTCTCGGTGAATACTCATCTGCCAGACTGATCATTGTAAAAGCGGATTCGATGTTTCTTTTAAACAGCTGTGAGGATTTATCTACACCACTTATAAAACGAGTATATGTCAATTGTGGCGGCTGGAATCTCTTTTCAATCAGTGTCCTTGTGGATTTTTCCTTTTTCGTAAATTTGGAATTTAAGCTGTCAAGCTGAATTTGATAATCAAGATATTCAGGTATAATTTCCGGTTTTTGGGGAATTTCAAAAACCTTTTCAACAGATGCAGGTTTTACTTTTTCTGACGGTATCTCCTTTTTAGGCAAATCCTTGAAAGTTAGTTTATGAATTGCAGAGCCTATTATAAATGCCGGAACTTCAAATATCAAAGCAAAGAGTATTGATGTTAAAACTGATAATAACTCTACATTAAATAATCCCACTATATACATCACTACAAATATCACAAATGAGATTATTTTGGTTTTGGATAAAATGTAGTTACCGTTTCTGTCCTGCCAGTAAAATGCAAGATGCTTAATGTCCTCAACAAGTCCATAATCATTGTTTCTTATTTTATTTTGTGATGGCTTTGACAGAATCAGATGAAAAAGAAAGCCTACCAGAAATGTTATGCCTGCAAAGAAAAGGGATAAAATGAATATGATTACAGGATTTAAACCTGCTGATATCCAGACTATAAAAAGATATAAAAAAACACAAACTGCTGCAACCTTTGATTTTGAAAGGACACTGCCTGTAGGATATGACCAGTAGAACAGTTTATGAACCAGATCACTGTCCTTTTTTAAAGCTAACTTATTTGACATGATTATTCCTCAATTAAAAAGTCCTCATAGGTTAATGTATTCAACTCTTCATCTGTTATGTTTTCCTTTGGAGCCAGCCTATTTGCCTGAGCGGTTATGACCTCTTCAAAGAAGTTTCTTACAGCCCTTCCATTTGCAAAGTTTGGGGATTTGTGTTCATATAAATTGGCGAAGTACTGTTTTATATATTCATCCCCTGCAGAATCGAGTGTCAGGTTTGCCTCATCACACATGAGCCAGAATATTTCATACAACTCTTCTGCGTTATAGTCTTCAAAATATATGAACTTGTTGAATCTTGACTCCAAACCGGGATTTGAATGCAGGAACCTGTCCATCAACTGAGGATATCCTGCTACTATCACAATCAAATCGTCACGATTATCTTCCATTGCCTTTAAAATTGTGTCAATTGCCTCCTGACCGTAATCATTTTCTGATGTTGATGCAAGAGAATAAGCTTCATCAATGAATAATATGCCTCCCATTGCCTGTGAGATTACATCTTTTGTTTTTATTGCAGTTTGACCCACATAACCTCCGACAAGCCCTGACCTGTCGGTTTCTATAAGATGTCCCTTTGACAAAAGACCGATTTCATGATATATTTTTGAAAGCAGTCTTGCAACTGTGGTTTTTCCGGTTCCGGGATTTCCGCTGAACACCAAATGCAGGCTCATCGGCGGTTGAGTTATGCCACGTTCTTTTCTTAGTTTTCTAATCTGCACAAGATTTATCAATGAGTTGACATCCTTTTTAACCTTGCTTAAGCCTATCAGTTTGTTTAGCTCATCCATATACTCATCCAGACTGTGTTTTTCTTCCTCAACTTCTTCCTTTTCAGGTTTATCAAAAGTATAGTTGATTTCATAGTCATCAAATAAATAGTCTCCCAGCTCCTCTTCCAGTCCGGCGATATAATGATTGTATTTTTCAAGCACTTCCGAGTCCAGTTTTCCATCCACGGTTATGAAAAACTTGCCCAGGAATTTGTATGATTCAAAAAGTTCATTGCAGGACTTGACACCAGTCATGTCAAATTCCTGTGCAAACACATCCAGTTCATGCAGGCATTCAAATGATACCGGCACCTTCCCGAGTTCATCATCTGTGAGGTTCAATATGTCTTGGGATGTGTAGCTTGTTTGAAGCAGTTCGTTTATAAAATCCAGTTCATTATCTGTTATTTTTCCATCACCCAGACCCAAAAAGCTGAAATACTTAAATAAATCGTCCAGAATAAGCACTTCAAGTGGCGCATTTTGAGCCTTGATTTGGGGACAGCTATCCTTAACCAGCTGAATATCCAATGTTTTGATTATAAAAGTTAAATTTGTCAAATGATTTTTTAAAAAATCAATATCCAATTTATCTGTTTTTTTATTACAAGCCGGACAAGTTGTTTTTGAATTATCTAAAACTTTACCGCAGTTTGTACAAATAGTCCATTCCAACATAATCTTACCTAAAAATACATTAGACCTGAAAGATTATATAACTTGTGTTTAATGTTTCCCATTTCACGAAAAATGAATTTTGATTAAAATCATTCAATCCTAAATGCATAATCAATTGAATTTGCCAAATCAGGATTTTCCAATCTTTCATCCTCATATATTCTAATCAGCACATGCCTTTCAATGTAAAATTCCTCAAGACCAGGATTGACAATCACACCATCCAAATCATTCATCAAAATATACTTGAATACTTCAAAATAGTTTGTAATCTGGAAATAATAATTGTCCTGATTATAACTGGATTTTTTGATTTCGTCGATGCCTGTAAACAGGACTCCGTATTCATTTATGCCCTTTTTGACTGTGGTGAACTTAAAGTCACGGGCAGTATGACGGTATAAAATTCCATCCTCACATACATCATTGCTTGAAACTACATTAAGCAGAATGCAATCTCCAAGCATTCCTAAAACATCCCCTTCATACTCTCCTTTATGGATAATATCCTTTAGCAAATCATTTGAAACATTTTCAGCGATTTCCTTTAGCTTTAAGGCATCATATTTTCCGGTATTGTTTCTGCTAAATGGTGTAATCTGATTCAACAGGTATTTATCAATGAAAAACTCATCACTTTCACTGTTGATAATAATACCGTCAAAATCCAAATCATTTATTATGTTGACATAATAAGCCAGCTCATTGGAAAGAGGTTCAAACTCATCAGTGTATTTTTTTGAAAATTCCTCATTGTCCGTGAATAATGGAAGTAAAATCAAATCGTTATTTCCCACTACCTGAGGGAAATTGATACCCTCATCATGCACATTAGCCGGAATGATTAAATTTGACACCTTCAATTCTTCAACAAAATTAAATGCCAAGTCTTCAGGTAATGCAGTACCGTTTAAAAGGAAATTACTTGCCTGACCAATAATTGTTTTTAGATGACTATTCGTTATTTGCATAGTATAATATATGTATTTGAATTATTTATATAAAATCTTGTTAATAAAACCAATAAAATAAAAATAAAATGTAAAGTAAATGAAAATAAAAATATAAATAAAAGGTTTTTACATGCCAAATAAATGAATAAAACATGGTAAGTAATACGGACGAAGATGAATTGTGGAACTTGGTTGGATTCCTCAGAATTTCATCAACTCGCTATAAAACTCTCGAAGCACTAGTAACAGAATATCTAATACCATCCGATATTGTCAAAAGAACCAACTTAAAACCTGCGCAAGTATCTCTTGCATTGCATGATTTGAAAGAAAAGAAACTGATCAAATGCATGAACGAGAAAGCGAAAAAAGGCAGAATTTACCACGCAACCTCTTTAGGTAAAGAAAGCTTTAAAATGGTTAATGATTATTTAATGAATGATAAAAATGACCCTTAGGTCACCTATCATTTGCATTACCATCACTAAACCAAATTGTAGAAAATTTCCTTAAAATTTTCATAAAGCATCTGATACAATATCAGTGCCCTGTCATATTCTGTAGAGGAATCTGAATAGAATTCATCGCTTACATGTTTTTCAAAAGTTGGAATGTATTTCTTGATTAAGAAGTACATGTAATGATAGAAATCACTGATTTGCTTGTCTGTCGCTTTTTGCAAATCAAAAAGCACCCCTAACCTTTCATCATAGCGGTTCAATTCTTCAAAATCCTTTACCATTTCCTGAATGCTTAACTGAATTTTTACTTCACTCATGATTCACCTCCAATTGAAAACATGTGAAATATTGCAGTATTTAATCTGGTGTCATTGCAAGTCTTTTCAAGCAACGGATAGTACTCCATAAGCACATCACGTGTCAATAGAATATGGTCTGAATTCGGATTGATTATAATCCCGTCCATATCATCATTCAAAATGAAACTGGTCATCTGGGAGAAATTGACAATCTGGCAATACTTGTTCATTGTAGTTTTCACATTGCTGATTTTATCTTCGGATGTGTAGACTGTGGCATACTCACCTCCCACCTCATCAAGATAGAGAAATCCCAAAGGACCTGTCTTTTGAAGGCAGATCACACCGTCTTCAAGATAATCTGTCAAATCCTCCACCGAAATCATCAGTGTCAGCATGGTTGAGCTTGAAATTTTATCAAACAGCTCATCATACCTTCCGATATTTCCCGAATCTTTAATGAAATCCTCCAAATCACTATTGTCAATGGAGTCCTTGAGATTTTTCAGCTCACCTGCAGAATATACATCATCAGAAGAAAATTCATGATCTGGCAGATTATCCAATGCAAGTATCATTTCCTTTTTGAGCATAAATCCGACGGTGCTGGGATTAATGATAAAACCATTAATTCCCAAATCCTCAATAACTTGTTGATAAACATCAAAATCGTAGAATTGGGATCCGCATTCCTCATCACTGAATGTTTTTCGAAACTCATCCATGTCGGTGAAGAGAAATCCGTAATTTTCGCCATCGATTTCAGCCATTGCAAGGCCGACTTCACTTTCTGAGATGTCAGCTGCAAGAATGAGATTTGAATGCCTTAACTCATTGGCAAATCTGTCTATCATATCCTCGGTCAATTCATTATCGTACATTTCTTCCAAAGACCTTTTTAAGTTTTCATGCTTTATGAATGATTTTCTCATGTAATCCCTCCTAATATTTATATAGAAATGGTCTGTGAGCTCCTTTTTTCTGTTTTACACCGGTTACGCTCATTCCTTCACCAACAGCAATTCCATTATCATAAGTCATTCTGATTGGTGTGGTTTTGAATTTCTCTACTCTTTTCTGACTCATGCTATTCACCTCTCACATTAACAGCCTTAACTGACTGCTTGTTTTTCACATTATCAAAACTCTTTTCAGTGTAAAATGAAACAAGCTGACCTATATAGATGTCACTTCCCTGAAATTCATTTTTATGGAAAAATATCTCATCACCCTCATCGGTTTTAATAAATCCGAAGTTTTTGTCATTGATGAAATTGATCACTGTTCCATGCCCTCGCTTTTGGTCCTTGTATTTGTACTGAATCCAAAGGCCAGTGATTTCACTTGTCAATTCCTTAAAGTTCAGACCTGCAGTGTCAATATCGAGCTGCTCTATTTCATAAGGCAGTGCATGACCATTTTGAGTTTTCACAAGACAGAAAAGCTCTGCATGTTTTATGGCCATTGGAGGATTGAATGATTTGAAAACCTTATAACACAGATAGTATACATTGATTTTATTTGACAGTGGTGTTTTTGACAATACTGCAGGGCAGAGATATTTCAATGCTTCAAATGGTTTGTTTAAATTGTAATAGATTTCTGCAATGTCCCTGTACATGTACCATTCATGCTTTACCTCAATCACTTCCAGATAGTAGGCAAGGGCATCTTCCAGGCGGTTCAATTCCAATAGGGATTTTGCAATTCTCCATTTGTACCATGCATCTCCATCATCAAGGAATGTCTTGAAGGTATTTAGAGCCTTTTTTGATGTATCTATGCATTTTTCAAATTCCATTGACTTCAAATATGCAATAGTTGCCCAATCATAATATTTTTCCTTTTTGGATTTCTGAAGCCTACCGTAATTTCTGTATGTCTTTTCATCCAGCAAATCAGGGTTTAACTTTTCAAGCCAGTGAATCATTCCGTAGTAATCCTGCTGATCTCTAAGGTATTTTAACACTTTAAAAACAGATGATGTGTAAACACAGCTGCGGTTGGTGTTTAGATCTTTTTGCACAAGCATTTCAGTTATGAAATCTGCTGATGAAATCAGCTCATCTTCACTTTTGAAGTTTTTGATTTTGACATGAAACATTGTCCATGCGTAATCAATTTTCTGATTGATTGTAAAAGCTTCTGGATTCTGGTTGTAGGCTTTTTCAAAATATGTTAAAGCTTCTTTATTTTTTCCGACAGTCTTAAGTTCGCTAGCATTGACTAAATCTTTTTTAAATTCACTATTCATATGGTGATTTCCTTAAATAAAGTGGCGTTTGTATAAAGGCGATTGATTTTTTAACGGTTACTTAATATTTATGTCATTTATTTATATAAATAGTTTTCGGTTTTTGGAGTGAAAAGCAAAATAAATCATTCATTAAGAATTTCTTTTTTAAGCTTTTCAACATCATAATCCCTGTCGATAACCCTTCCAAGAGTGGATCGATTGCTTGTTGATTTATTAATCTTGCCCAGATTAATCTTTTTCAAATCATCGTCTTCCTCATTTTCGTCCTTATCATTGTGGGATTCGATATTTAAACGGGGATTCAAAAGGCCATGCTTTATCCAAATTTCAACATCCTTTTTGGTGAACTTATCCTTGTTGCTTTTAATGAGTGTGTTCAGTTTAGCGTTTTCATTGTCAATTTTTTCCTGCATAGGCACAACGCTGGCATTTACATAACCCTTATGGAAGGCCTCATAAAATTTAATATAACCTTCTTCACCATCTCTTCCTTTAAAATACCATTCATAGATATCCTCTACGCTACAACCAGCCTTGCTTGCTGCAACATTGCTTGTTTGTTTATTTGAAATGGTATCAAGAATTATGCGAAACTTATTTAATATTCTCAATTTTTCCAGCTGCTCTTTAGACTCCTCATATTCCTGCCTGGTGAGATGTGATTCCTTAAGTGCAATCTTGTGAGATTTTCCCCTGTCTCTCTGGTAGACATAGGTTCCTTTTTTAATTTCAAAAAACTTATTATAAAACTCAGCAAATCTTTTATCACCTGATTTTCCCAATTCATAATATTTGTTTAATTCATCTTCACTTAATTTAGATGAATCCAATGCCCTTTTGACTGATTTTGTTTGATTACCATATAAAAACTTCTCCAGTCTTTTTGGAATGATTTTTTCTTCATAATACTCAAACAAAGGACGGTATATTTCTGAACCTCTCTCACCGAGTCTGACATATGATTTTATGGTCTTTTCGTTGACTCCTGTGATTTGAGCTATCTCGGACAATGTCTTTTGTTGCTTGAATCCTTTCAAAATCAACCCAACAGTTACTTTCAGGTCACGGTCCTTGAAATCACGGTAAGCGGATCTTGAAAGCCAGCGGTTCAGATACTCCTCCTTAATGCCTGTGATTTGAAGTGCAAGCTCCTTTGTTTTTCCACGAGATCTCTGAAGCAGGTACTTGTCCATCAGTATCTGTGTTGTCTTTACATAGAATGTTGAGTTCACGTCCGCCTGCTCGAAGTATCTGTAGAAGTCCTTGAGTGTTATTTTTGCCTTCATACAGGATATTTTCAAATCGAAGTTAAGAAGGTATTTGACAAATTCCTTTTTCCTTGATTCTATTTCCTGATTTCTAAGGACAGATATTTCATCACCTTTGCGGTCAGCAACCTTGAAGATGTCATCATATTCCTTGGATGAGACTCCTGCGAACTTTATAATTTCTTCACGAGTCCTGCCTTCATTTATTGCCTGTGTAATCAAATCAAGCTTGATTTGTTTCAGGTCATTTAAGAATGCCGGCTTGTAATCGCACCAGAAATCATAGATTTCATCGGAAACATTTAAAGTTTTTCTTATTTCATCTTCCACTATACCTTCGCTTTTCAATTTCAAATAGTCTTCAATGAGCAAATCATTAAATACATTGAATGATTCATTAAACTGACCTTTTTTATAGTAACCTAGGTTTATATTATACCATCTTTCAAGTTCCTTATTTGTAATTGTTGTGTAGTCTATGCTTTGCCAGATGTCTTCAGTGGCAAGCAAATCCTTTTCGAATTTTTTGCGGATTTCACGATTGACAATCTTATAGAACTGGTAGAAAGGTTCATGTCTGATTTTCCCAAGCTTGTACTCACGGGACTGTCTGATATCTGCCGGTGAAATCTTATCCTCCTTGAAACGTGTGATAAGCTCCCCCACTGCAATATAGTTGTCGATACGATTCAGATATTCATCAATATACATGTTGTTGAAGGTGATGAATCTTCCTGCAACCTTAAGCATGTTTTCCCTCACCATCGAGTTGATGAACTGGTTTACATATCCTTCAGGCATGCCGAACTCAATGAGATCCTCCTTGGTAAACCTTGCATCCTTTCCGAATGCGTTTCTGACGGAAATGAAATTGTTTGCATTGTCAAGCTTACGGGAGCACTTATGACAGTATATCGAATAGTTCAAATGGTTAGGCTGACCACAGACTATACAATAGTCAAATTTCACGTCAACTATCTCATTGAAGTCTTTTACTTTGACCATTTCAAGCTCATCATCTGAAAAATCCAGCTCCAATGGCCTGAAGTCCGGCACTCCCTTATATTCATCATAGTCATCATTGTAATCCCTGTAGAATTTACGGGCAATGTAGAACAGCTTTTCATGCAGCTGCACAGCATCTTCAAATTCATGCTTTTCTATCTCATCAAAATCATCATGGATCTTGTTTCTGTAGTTGTATGCGCTTTTGATACGTTCTCTGTAGGCATTTGACATCTTCAGATTTGATCTGAATACTGCATCTACCTGGTCGGTGAATGGTTTTCTAGAGTTGTATTTCAACCCTGCCTGGCTGAGCAATTCCTTTAAGATGTGCTCTAGAAATGTAGTAGCATCTGCTTTTACACCGGAAGGAGAAGTATTTACCTGCTTTTCAATACGGTTTCCTAGCTTGTATAACTTGCTATCAAAGTCTTTTAAAAAATCAAAATTAGACACTCTTTACACCTCTGTTTTAATATTGTGTTTAAATCATATTTAAATAGTTTGAAAATCTTAAATGTATAATAGGTGAGGATTAATGGAAGCTACCTTCAAAGATTTCTACGACACTTTAATTGAAAATTTAGAAACCTACACTGGAGAATACGAATCATTTATCGATTACGGACCAAATCTGTTCAAGCTGTTATGTGACTTGCTGAACAGTGATGTTGACAGGTCCCTCAAATTGCCTATCTGCGGAGCGATAGCATACTATGTAACACCTGATGACATAATCTCCGAGCAGGTTTACGGTCCATACGGTTATATAGACGACATTTACCTTTCAAGCCATGTCCTGAAAATGGTAGCATCCCATCACGGATATGAATTCCTCCAACAATACTTCGATGACGAAATCGAAAGTATAATCAAAGAATGCGAAAAGAAATCTTTGGAAATACTCAGTGAAGACGAAATCAGAAGCATTGTTGAATATATCGGGCTCTAGCAGTTTTCGCCTACCCAACCGTAGTTTACATCCGGTGAGCAGCCGCAGAATTCACAGTCCTCTACATCATCATCGTTTATTTCGCCGCAATTTGGACATTCCCACATATTATTACCTCTATTCAAAAAAGTCATCTTCGACATATCCAAACTCGTCAGTCTCATCAAAGTTTAAATCATCATCATAAATTTCCAAATCCTGACTGTCTGACAAGTCTGAACCGCATTCCTCACATGTCACCCTGTTGGGACTGTTGAGATGTCCGCAAACATTACAGGTTATCATTGTTCACCTCAAAATACGGATTTAAAAAGTCACGTCCCAAATAGCAGCATTCCCCAAATGGGTTGATTACAAAGCCTTCAACATCATCATCGAGCAGGTCAAGAAGTCTCTGCCATGAGTTTGTAAGAGGTGTCAGTGACTTAAAACCCTTATTGAACTCATCCATATCTGTTACAACAGCAATGAATTTCCTGTTTTTAATTCCCGGCAATTGCACAATCCCCAATCTATCATTTTCAATGCATGCGGGAAGTATCAGGGAAGAATTCAAAAGCTCACATGCCATCAGCGAAGCTTCAAGATCAATATTTCGGCTGTTGTTTTCATCGATTCTTTTGAAAAGCCGCTTCATTTCACCATGGCTTATATCGTTTAGCATCCTCTTGAATTCAATGCCACAATCTTTGCAGGACTCATTGACATGTATAGTACCTCCACAGCTAGCACATATCACAGTCAACACTCCTTAAGTGGTTAACTACAAATCTGGTCATGGTTATCAACTCCTAAAAAATATTTGGTAATATAATTATTGTTGGCAGGTTGTTTATATAATTTTTGATTTAATCCTCAACCTTTTCGCCGCAGCTTGAGCAGAACTCTGCATCGAAATCCAATTTTTCACCGCAGTTGGTACAGTACCTATCATCACTGTAAATCAGTGCTTTTCTAACTTCAAGCTCTTCGGATGAAATTTTACCTTCATCAAAGAGTGAATAAAGCTCCAGCAAGTCATCGATTTCATCATGAGTCTGATTTGAGACATTATCCTCAATGATTTCCTTTAACGGTATTGCTTTTGCCTCGTTGATTTCAAATGAGTATTCGTCATCTCCAGTGATTATTGTAAAAGCTTTTTTCGACCAGCTTCCCTCATCGATTTCAATGTCTATTATGTCCCGGTAAATGATTTTATCACCGGTGAGTTTGATTGTAAGAGAATCATGGTCTAAAAGCAAATCGCTTCCCCTCCACTCGTCACCTTCTTTGATGTTGACCCAGACACCTCTGTTTTTAAAAATCAGTTCCTTTTCCCTTTGGTTTTTAGCCATTTTAAGATTTATGGAATCAATAGAGTCTTCAAATTCATCAATCAAATCGGTTGTTATTTCATCATCTTTGATTTCAAGGCCTTTTGATTTGAGGAATTTTAAAAATAGTTTATTTGGAGAACCCATAGGATTAATCAAATCATAATCCTCCAGCAAATCCATATTATGCCTATAGGTTTCATTTGAAGAATTTGTGAAAAAATCTTTCAATCCCATAAGTATAGTTTGTATTTTGAGGGTAAATATTTAACTACTAACAAACAGTAAAAAAGATTATTTTAATGATTCAAGTTTCCGGTAAAAATAAGTGTTTTCCTCACCAAAGCCTCTTGATCCCCATTCCTGCCAGTACTGAACTGTATCGTAACTGACACCTGCGATTCTGGAAGCCTCCTTTAGCGAATTAGTCCTTTTATATGCTTCAATGACACTGTCCATCTGACCTTTAAGCTTTAAGGCTTCCATGTTTTTAAAGTAATCATCTATTTCAAGTATTTGTGTGTAGAAATATGAATATGTTTCGTTGAAATTGCTTTTGCCCCATTCAAACCATTGGCTGACATGTTCAGGGTCGATTTTAGAATCAATTGCAGCCTTCTTGAGATTTTGGGTCTTTTTATAGTTAGTTAAGACAATGTTTATTTGAGCTAAAATCTCTTCATTTCTTTTAATCTGGTCTTTTTTAAGCTGGATTTTATTTCCCAAATCAGTTCTTTCATTTTTCAGTTTGACAAGTTCCCCTTTAAGCATTGAGTGATGATTCCAATGGGCTTCGATTTTGAATTTGAGATTGTCTTCACGTCTTCTGCAGGTCTGAACAGACTCAAAATCATTGTGAGATGCAAATCTGCGCTTATCCTCACGGATTTGATTTAGCTCATGCTTTAAGGGTTCGATATTGCCTTCAGCTTCAAGTCTTGCATTTTCTATCTGATTTTCCAAATCCCTAATAGAAGCGTTCAGCTCATCTAAAGCACACTTTAATTTGTCCATCTGATTTCTCCAATAATGAATTTTCGTTTTATATTGAACTAGTCTTTTAGTCAGTTAAATTGTCAATCGCATCAAAGAGTGCCTCATAGGCATTAAAAATATTATTGAACTCCTCATCATTTCTGGACATCAAAACGATCTTAAGCTGATTTTCGTTTTCAGTGATTTTCACCAAATCAGAGCCACTATCCTCAACAATCAACGACCTGATTTCATTGTATTTGTCTTCATCCAAATTATATCTTCTGTGATGATTCAAAAGATCCATTGCATGTACAAGTCCGTTTTCCGGCCTGTCAATACATGAAGAGAGTTTAATCTTTGATACCATATAATAAGGAGCTTCGATTTTGTCCCGGCGAAGCACAATTGAAATGCTTGATACGACATGGTCGTCACTTGAGTTTTCATTAATGAACCTTAACAACTGAAACTGTTTAATGTTTGCATCACTATTCATGAAATTCATGGTAATATATTGTTTTTGAAAATATTTAAGTTTAGAGCAACTGCTAAAAGATAGATAATTTAGCTTTTTTGTGATGAATATTGGATTGCTAATTCCATCAATTTGTAGTTAATATGGCGATTAATTCGATTTTAATGCTTTTTGGAAATTTGTGAAATATTCTACACTAAAAATTTGTGATTTTTTAAAATTGAACTACCGACTTTGTAGAAGTCGAGGATGAATCTCACTTTGGGTGTAATTTTGTAAATAGTAAATTTACCATTCAAAATAAATCTTAAAAAAATAGAATTTAAATGAAAAGTTTCATAATTCCTAAAAAATGAGTATTTACATATAAAAATATGTCTAAAAAAATCATTTGGCATTTTTTCAACAATGAGACAACATGTGCCAAATAATACCTTAAAAAAAGAAAAAAGAAACAAGGAAATCTATACGATTCCTTGTGCGGGAAAAGGGTGGAACCACCCTACTTTTAAAAATTAATTCCATTTTTTATAGATGGACCTTCTAGGACTAATATCAATTATCTCAACCTCTTTAGTTGATTCATTGATGAAATATATAATCCTATAATCTCCCACCCTTGTTTTTTTACATTTAGGACATTTTCTGCTTTTAAATGAACTTTCTGCCTCTTTATATGGGTCAACAGCCAATTGATAATATTTGCCATGTATCCTCTTTATCAATTTTTCATCATCAGAATTTTTATCCATGAATTTAATTGCCTTTCTATCTTCAAAAAGTTCATAATTCACTTCAGAATTATTTTCTGAGGGCATTTAAATCAACTTTTCTGGTGCCGCTGTAGTCGCCGCTTTCAAAATGCCTAATCCTTTCATTATAGTAATCTGCGTCTTCATCACTTAATTCATCAAAATACATTCTTTCATACACCTCAATTAATCTAGCTATAATATCATTGTATGTTTCGGATTTTAAACCCAAGTGAGCTAGTTTTGTATGAATTTCTTCAGTTACACGAATTGTTTTCATTGCCATAGCGAATCCTCCAATACATTGAAGTTAATTATATACACCAGTTATATTGAATATATTATTTATAATTATTGTAATTAAATATATTTAATATCATTCTTGGAAATGAAAAACTTAAGAGAAATTCTAATTAAGAATATTATTTTCTAAAATAATGAAATTTTTGGAAGTGCGATTTTACACAAAAACACACCACAAAAATAAAAAAAATAACTTGATAAAAATATCCTAAAAGAAACAAAACTGATAAATTAAACATAATTTTGAATAAATATACTTAAAAATAATATATCAATAAAATAAAACTTAAATTATTAAAAAAAAAGAAAAAATAAGCAAAGACATCTATACGATGCCTTGTGCGGGAAACTGGTGATACCACCCTACTTACGAAATGAAGAAAAAATAAATCCTATAAAAAATTCCCATAAACTTATCAACTTGACTGTGGAAATTGATTATGAATGACAGTCAAAATAGTAATTACAGTACCTTTGGTAATACAAATAGTAATTTACCATCCAAAGCAAATTTTATGAAAAAGTTTTATAAATCTTAAAAAATGAGCAGTTACCAATATTAAGATAAGAAATGAACCCATTCATTAAAAAAAATTATTATGAGTAATGCCAAAACAAGACTGATTAAGCATACTTCATAATCAACCCTGAAGATTTAAAATACACATACATTGAACATTTATTTGATGTAACCATCAACACTGAAGTCAAAAAACTCCACGTCAAATCAGCGGAATTTATCAAAATAGAAAACGAGAAAAACGAACTGATGCTAGAACTTGACAGACTTAAGTTTGACATTGACAGCCTTAAAAGCATGATTGGGAAATAAATAATTTTTCCCAATTCCCCTTTTTTTGAAAAACAGATGAATACATAAAAAAAATAGAAAACAACTATTTTTAGATTATATCATATTTTTCTAAGAAGTATTTGAATGATTTATTTCTTTTGACAGCCAAATCTACATTAAAATTAAAGCTTAAATAATTAAAGATTTTATTTTTATTAAATGAAGTATTTGAAAGAATTTCATCAAAATCTTCCTTTGTGATATTATCTGTGTTTTCAGGAACGATAAAATCAGCATATTCCTCAATACTCTCATCAATACCTGCCAAACACCAGCTTTCAAGCTCTTCAACAACAATTATAATCTTATCAGGAGTAATTTCACCATCCACCTCCTTAATACGTTGATTTTTTCTGGAAGTGATGCATTCATATTTATGACTATCCATATCGCTTAACAAGACATAATCATGATTACCCGCCTTAGATGCTTTAATATGATTTTTAACCTCATGATTTCTTGTTCTTTGATAAGGTATTGGAATAATATTAATGGAACGTTTGATAAATATGTTATATAAAACATTTTTAACAAACATGATGTCCTCTTTTCCTTCAACAAATACAAAAAGATTCTTCATTTATTCAAGCCCCAAATAGTCATTAACGAAAACACTATCAACACCCAACTCATCAATGAACGGTTTTACAACATCACTATCAATGATTCTTTTAATGTTTGAAAATCCATTGTCATCACGGGATATGAATAATATATCTTCTAATTCAGAGTATTTTAAAAGTTCCGGAGAGTGTGTTGTTACGATTACCTGTTTGTCTACTGATTCCATCATCAACATCAGTTGATTAATTAGTGAAGGATGAATATGTCTTTCAGGTTCTTCAATCAATATGATTTCACCGTCTTGGAAGTAAAGTGCAATTAAAATTGCCATTATTGAGCTGGTTCCATCTGAAATAAATGGTGCAGGGATTTTAACATCATTATACTTTTCAATAATCATGAAAATACGTTCCTCATCCAATACTTTTTCAACAGACACTTCTTTAATGTAAGGCAGCAGGTTGGTGTAGTATATTAGAAACTCTTTTTTGCGATTTTCATCATTTAAAATGTTTTTTAAAACGATTGGTAGGTTTCCACCATATTTTGTTAACTTTTCATTGCCTGTGGTGTTGATGTTTTTGCAGAATTTCGGATCAAAATCATAAGAGGAAATGTTTTTAAAAAAATCACCCCATTTAACAGGTATTGTGGCCAATGCTGAATTTATAATTGGAGTATTGTCCTTTTTGAAGTTTTGTGAAACAATATCTGCTAAAGTATCTGGAATTATTTCAGATATTTCCAAATCCTCTAAATCATTTAGAAATTCAACTTTAATCTCTCCATTATTGTTTTTGATAATGATTTCATTGTCCTCAATTTGCTTATTTTCATATTCAACATTGCAAGTTAATTTGACAATCTCATTTCCAACATTGCACTCGTCATGGTAAAAATTGAAACATATTTCATAATCCACATTGTTAAATGAAAGTAAAATGTCTTTATTTGAACCTAAATTGATTGATTTGTTGATGTTTGAGAATTGTACTTCAATACAGGATTCAAGATTGTTTTCAAGTAAATTAAAGTTTTTCACATATCCTCCACCATGCTTTTTAATAGCATCATGAAAATCATATGATATGTCATTTAACAATTCAAATACTTGAATGAAATTTGTTTTACCAGAACCACAAGCTCCTATTAAAACATTGAATTTATTTAAATCCAAACAAACATCATCAAATGTTTTAAAATTTTTTACTCTAATTTTAGACACATACATTTCAATCAAAACCATAAAATAATGAAAATAATAATCTTAACAATCAATTAAACAATTTGAATCTTATCATTTAAATAATTTCAGTTGCAAATGAAAACAATTTTACACACTCAAAAGCAATATTTTCCTGTATATCAATTACAAAAATATAACCATTATTAGAAAATACTATTAAAAAAAATAAAAAGAGATTAAATTAAAATTAATAGTTTCAATTTATATATTCATTTACTTTACAGTTTCTGTGAGTAAACGATAACTTCACCGCCAACAATTTCCCAAGAGTATTTATGATAAAGTGAAACATTGCTCATGCACTTTATGTATGATAATTTCAAAACATTCGGATTGTCCTTAAAATAGGACTCCCTTGTCGAGTCCTTGCCCCTTCCATGCAAAGTGTCAACGCTTTCCATATCAAGCAGATCAGATTTAACCCCTTCATGATTCAGGTATGTTGCATTGAACTTCCTAAGCATATGGGGACGGAACCGTCTGTAGCCACCGGCATAACCCAAATCCAGATAATCATTGATGAAACGGAACTTACGACCAACATAATCCAAACTGCCCTCAAGCAAAGAATTATCCAAATTAAAATCCTTATTTTTTAGTTTGACTTTTGAGATGAACTGCACCGCTTCAGGACCAAGAAAAGTATAAAATGGCCTGCCGGTCTTTTTTCGAATCAAACTACAGGTGCAAACTACATTATCCTTTTTTGAAAGAAACCTCAAAGCATCCCTGAAACTGTCCTTTTTATGGTATTCGAATGTACCCTCATAAAATGTTTTATTTGTCAGTCCTTTGGATTCACTTCTGGATGATCCGCTTGAAAGCATGACATAAATCCACATGCCAACATTATCATCAGCAACCTTTAAAGCCTTTTTAATTTCAGATTTGGTTAACAGGTCATCATATGAAATGCAAGGATTCTTACGGATATTTTTAGTATTGATTGGAGGAATAACCGGCAATTTCACATGATTATACTTATAAAAAGTCTTGATTTTAGACAAATTCGAAGATATGGTTTTTCCAGTGTGATTGTCAATCAAAAACTGTCTAAAACCCATCAAACGATCATACAACTTCAATCGATTTTGAGGAACATGATCATCCTGCTCTTTGATTGCCTCCGCCAGAAGAGATGTCAAAGACATATTGTGAAAAGACCTGTACTTGTTAAATGCACTATTATATGCCTTAACGGAATTTCTGGAATGACCCATAAACCTATGAAACGAACTAATTAAAACTAAATCTTCACCATACATGATAAAAATATTTAAAACAAGATATTAATAAAAACAGATGATTTAAATTAAAAATAAAAATGAATGAAGA